>JAWOEM010000451.1:0-2995 GCA_046482785.1 Salinivirgaceae bacterium | reverse complement strand
GGCCCGCCCGGGTAATTGGTACTCTGGGTACATCCTTGTGGGTGAGTACGTGATATGTTAAGACTAGTGATAATTTTCCTTGTAGTAGCTCTTATTGCTGCTGTATTTGGATTTACAGGAATTGCTGCTGGTGCAGCTTCAATTGCAAAGGTGTTTTTTTACATATTTGTAGTCCTCTTTATTATAGGCCTAATTTTTGGTCGAGTAAGGGGATGGAAGTAAAGCAAATAACACCTGATGTTTTTTCTTTATCCACCCAAAATCCACAAGCTTTGTAGACATGAAAGGGGTTCGGACTAAAAAGGTTTTCAAATTACTAAACGCTGAAAATCAGCTTTGCCCAGAAGTCTAATGGGTGACTGATTTTCAGCTACTTACTTCCGCCGACTGGCGGATAGATGCAAAAAAGTGGCTAAAAATCAAATAATACCCTTTTTATACCGGACTCATGAAAAAAAGACATACAAGATTGGTTTCATTTATTGCAGTGCCTGTTCTGATATTTGCGATGGGAGTTCTGTTTATACCGGTAATTTTCAGTAGCGCTATTACGAGGTATATTGAAAATACAGTTGAGAAAAAAATTGGCAGCCAACTTGACCAAGCGTCGGGTGATTCGCTTAGTATTAATATTCAAGAACTAAAATTCAGTTTATTTCCAATAACTGTTTCGACTCCTGAAATTTCAGTATACGCCGCAACCAATGCGCTAAATAAAAACAGTACTGCTCTGCCATGCAATTATGTGTATGAAGCGGCAGTTATCAATCTTGAAATTTCCCTCAAACCGCTTGTGTTAATTGCTTTGGGGTTCAAAAACCTTAACGTTAATCGGTTGCAGTCAGACAATATTTATTTCAGCACCAAATGCCTTTCGAAAAAAACCGGAGCTGCATTTAATTCTCGGCTGAAAATACAGAGCGGACCAATTCTCTTTAAAGGAAAGATTGAGCTGCCCGCCCAAGACAATAATGGCGTTGAAAACCTGAAATTTAAACAGCACTCATTTCAGGCCGCCAATCTCTCCTTTATTTCCTCTCAGAATCTATATTCATTTCATATCGATAGCATTTCGTTTGATGGCTCTATGAAGACCCTCAATCTGGAAAAAGTAAAAATGCTTCCTAAATATGCCAAGGAAGAGCTATACCGACATGTTGACTTCGAAACCAATAGCATAGAAACGCGTTTGGATAATATTGAAATCAAAGGTTTACAGACACAAATAGAAAATGGCAAAAGAGGTTTGATGATTTCCCGAATCAATATTCGAAATGGGCTTATCGATGTTTTTCGTGACAAGAGACCCCCTTTTAATATGGAACGACGTCCTGCCATGCCTGCAAGGTTAATTTTATCTGCACCAATTGATTTATTCATCGCAGAAATAAACATTAGCCAAACAAGTATTCTGTATTCGCAGTTTCCGGAGAATGGTTCCGAATCTGAATTTCACGAAAGTAGCGGGAATTTGTCTTTTAATAGGTTGAGTGCCACCGTGAGAAACATCACAAATATCGCTGATTCTCTTCAACAAGACAGTATAATGCATATAATTGCAGAGGCTCATATTTATGATGTTGCTCTTCTTCGAGCCGATTTCAGGTACAACCTCAAAGATATTGATGGTGGATACATGGCGGAAGTGAACGTATCTGAATTCCAGTTTGAAACCATCAATCCCGTCCTTTACCCCTTAACCGGCATAAAGGTTGCAAGAGGAACGCACAAAAGCTCGCTATTATCATTCACGGGCAACGACACAGAATCAAATGGAGAGTTGTATATGGAATGGGATGATCTTATGCTAAATTTCAAACCCAAAACGAGTGGACTGATCACTGATATTACAAACTCATTTGGAAAAATAATATACAACCAATCGAATCCCGACGATGCAACTAAATCCCCAACCGGGAGTATTTACTACAAGCGGGATATCAGTCGGTTTGTTTTTCATTACTGGTGGAACTGCTATCTGTCAGGCATTAAAAATTCTGTTCTGCCTGATTTTGTTCCGCTATAGAAGTTTTTTCTACGTATAAACGCGATCAAAAGAATACCCCCCACTATCTTCATAATGGAGGGACTTCTTGCACTGTTTGGAGAACTAAGGGATTATTCCGAAATAACTTCTGAAAACTGTCAATTTATTTCATTACAATCCCTAAGTCTATTCAGCAATAACCAGAAATTTCAAAAAAGATATCAATACTAAAAGGGAAAATGATTGAAAGGAAGTTTATGACACCGATTGTTTAATATCCGATGCTGCCTTTTTGGCATCATTTACAGCCTCATCGTATTCAGCTTTTCCTTTTGCTACTAAATTCTCAGCATCTTTCTTAGTTCTTTCAAATTTTTGCTTATGCAAATAATAATCGCCTTTACCCATAATTTTGTTGCGAATTACTGACCCTTTTTGGGGTGCAAATAAAATACCTGTTATTGCACCAATGGCAAGCCCTGCCAATACTCCGTATACTAATTTCTCTGTACTCATACCGATTTATTTAAGCCTCATGCACCTCTCCAAAATGGGAGGCTTACGAGATGGTTTAATTAATTATTTTTTATTTTAAGAGTTCGGTCTACAATGGGTCATATCTGGTTGTCGTCGTTTGGTAGCTTAATAACCTTTTAGACCAGCCTCATTTCTTATATGTTACTATACCAATGAATTACGCAGTGCTTTTACATGGTCGTGATCGGCTTTTAATAAGGATTTTTGGGCAATAACCATTGTTCTTTGGTCTGCATTTAAATGCTCATTATCTTTCTCTAGTGCATTATCATAAGCTTCTAGGTCGTCAGCGGGGAGAGATTGCTGTGTGGTACTCATAGTCAGTTCTGAGTGTGGTTGTGTCCAGCGAGCAATGCGAGCAGATTCAGTCCGATCAGGCCGATGATGATGTATCCACTCTGGACACCCATCCCACCGGCCAGCAATGGCAGATACACCAGCGGCAACAGGATCGCCGACCAGAAACTAACG
>JAWOEM010000310.1:0-3220 GCA_046482785.1 Salinivirgaceae bacterium | reverse complement strand
TTTCCGCATGCTCTTTCACCATTTCAACAGCCTCGGCGCCATTTTTTGCATGTAGTAATTCAACATCCAAATCGCGGAGCTCTGCCTGCATCAATGTAAAATTAATATCCTCATCTTCGGCAATCAATATTGTTGGTGCACCGGCAGGTTTTGTGTTTTGCGGAGTCACCTGCCCGTTTACGTCAATATCGAGCGATACAGCTTTTGAGGCCATTTGGTATGGATGATCGAACTCAAAGAGGGTTCCGTTGCCCGGGTTGGATTGTATGGTAATGCTTCCTCCCATCAATTCAATATATGATTTACAAATGGCTAGCCCCAGTCCGGTGCCATTATTCTCGTATTTATTGGCACCTACTTGCGAAAAGCGATCGAATATCTTTAGGTGCTTGCTTTTTTCAATGCCAATGCCGGTGTCTTTTACATAAAAAATTATAGAGGAGTCCTTTTGTTTGTATCCGAATTCGATGTAACCCTGAGGGGTAAACTTTAATGCGTTATTAATCAAATTATTAAGAATTTGCCTCAGCTTAGTTTCATCGGTTTCAATGGTGGCCTCCGCGTCTGAAAGATCTTTTTTTACAAAAAGGTTTATGCCTTTTTGTGTCGCACTTGTTTTATAAAATGTATACAAATCTTCGAGCATAGCATTGAGCTTTGTAGTATGGCGTCTAACGACCACTTGCCCGGTTTCAATTTTCGAAATATCGAGTACATCGTTCAAAATAGATAACAACTGGCTGCTACTTTCGATAATAATACGTGTGTACATGTTTCGCTTATGCTCCGGAAGTCCGGGGTGCGACAAACGTTGAGCAAAGCCCATAATTCCATTCATGGGCGTACGTATTTCGTGACTCACATTGGCCAGAAAGGCCGATTTTAACTTGTCGGCTTCTTCGGCCTTGTTTTTGGCTTCAATAAGCTTTTGCCGGGCAATAATTTCGGGCGTTACATCTTCAAATATGGCGACAATTTCGCCCGAATTAAGTTTATAAATATGATTTTTTCGCCACCCTTCCCGTCGTTTATCTTTGTAAAAAATGGGAGGTAAAAATACATCTTCGCCGGTTTTGGCACAAGTTACAAGCGCCTTAAACAGGTCTGCTTGCTCCATGTTGGGAAACTGTTGCTTAAGGGTAGACCCAATAATTTGTTTACGCGAACTTTTGGTAATTCGCTCCGCCGCCTTATTGAAATCGACAAATTCAAAATCGCTCAAATCGGCATTGGGTTGATATACTGCTACGCCGCTATGCATGTTATCAATCATTTTCCGGTAGCGAGCTTCACTTTCCACGAGTGCCCGCTGCGCTTCCGCTATTGGTGTAGCATCATGAATGATGGAGTAAAGCAATCGGTTATTTTTATACTCAATTTCGCCACTGTGTACCTCAACATTTTTTATTTCGCCACTTTTTAAACGGTGTTTAAACTTAAAGAACGATCGCTGTTTGGCCAATGCCCTACTCATTTGCCTTTCAAGCTCGTCGCTTGGTAATGTGTTGATTTTATCGATGGTAAGTTGGGTAATTTCTTTGTGAGTGTAGCCATAAAACCTACATGCAGCTTTATTTGCTTCAATTATTTTTTTCGTTTGCGGATCGATTAACAATTTCATGGACTCGCTATCGGTAAACAGGGTTTTAAATTGCTCGGCTTTGGCTATCAAGAGCTCCTTTTCGCGTATGGCACTGCTAATATCTAAAACCTGGGCAATATAAAATGCTTTATTGTTTTCTCGTTTTACTCTTGATGTCGATACCTGTCCATGCACTGTATGCCCGGTTTTGGTTATATATCGCTTTTTCATCTGAAAAATACCCTGCTCAGCCCATTTTTTACTTTTCAATCGCTCGAAGGTAATATCATGGTCGGCCGGATGAGTGATGTCCAGAACGTGTTTCCCGATTAATTCATCTTCCGTAAACTCTAGTAATTTGCAGGCAGCTTGATTTGCATCGGCTATACGGTGATGCTCGGAAATAATGAACATCGCGCTTACGGAAAATTGAAATATTTTTCTGAAATTTTCGCCGCTTTGCACCAAGATGCGCTCCGTCTCTTTCAGTGCTGTAATGTCGTACATTGCTCCCAAAAAATTCACAATTTCTCCGTTCGCATCCAATATTGGTGATGTTTCTACCAAAAAATGTTTGCCGGAGACAGCGTCATACCGATCGGTATGTGCAGGCATTTTAGAAGCCAGACTTTGTTTTAAAGGACAGCCATACACAGGATCGAAAAGCTGGTGCATAACTTCGTAGCACTTCTTGCCAACGATTTCGTCTTTGGTTTTTTCCGTAAATTGAAGAACCGATCTATTGGCATCGAGAAGGTTATGGTTTTTATCCATGACAATCAACATGGCCTGCGTTGCATCAATAACTTTATTCCAATTGTACTGCAAAGGCTTTTGTTCCAATTGTGCTATACTCAGTACCATTGAACCCGTAGAATCTATAGGCGTGCACGTTGCGGAAAATTCAGGGAAATGCGTTTCATTTGAACGATGTGTACGAACCACCTGTTCACCCATCGAGCTACAACGCTCTATTTGTTCAGAAAGGCTTTCGCCAAATGAATAATTCTCAAATATGGAAGAAATGGGCTTTCCTACCACCGACTTTTGATTGTCATGAAAATAAATACCAAAGAGTTCATTACTCCATGCAACCGCACCTTGGCTATTCAACACACAAACAGCCTCTTTGGCTTCTGCCGCATAATTTCCTCCAAATCCTCTCATAGTTATTCATCAATTAACCCCTGTACAACCCAATATTTGTCCATAAAATGAGGCATAAGGTAAATACTATTTTTCATTTTGCTTGCCGTTAGCATTACAATTCGGGTAATAAAAAAAAGAAAATATTACGACCGACCACTTCTCCCCAAATAAATTTGTAGCCCAAGCATTAGCGTATTATTGAATTGTCCGGCATAAATGCCCGGAATTTGGCTATCGTATTTTCCTCTAATTCGTTTCATTGAGTAACTAAATTGAGTATGCACCACTGTATTGGCCAGTATGCGATAGGCCAGACCCAGGTGCCAGCTTAGTTCAAATTTATTGAAGCCCGGGTCGTCATCTTTTCGATATTGATTATCAACGTAACCCATTTCTTTCTGTTGGAATAGGTAACCAAGTGCAATACCGGCCTCTCCAATTATTCCGGAAGAGTGATAATACCGACCGGTAATAGGCATATCGATATAA
>JAWOEM010000391.1:0-9202 GCA_046482785.1 Salinivirgaceae bacterium | reverse complement strand
ATGTTTTTTAGTACTTTTGGCCATTTATTTTCATATAATAAAAGTCGCACTATATGTTCGAGTATATCAAGGGTACGCTCACTGTTGCCGCACCAACGCACTGTGTAGTTGAAGCCGTCGGAGTTGGCTATCTGCTTAATATTTCGCTTACAACATTTGAAGCGTTAAAAGAGGGCAGCGAGGTAAAACTGTTGGTTCATCCCATTTATCGTGAAGATAATCAGCAACTCTTTGGCTTTACAACCCCCGAAGAGCGCGATTTGTTCCGACACTTGATTGGAGTTTCGGGCGTTGGAGCTAATACTGCCCGCATGATGCTTTCGTCTATGCAGCCGGCAGAATTAATTAACGCCATTGCAACTGAGCAGGTGAAGGCTTTGAAAACGATCAAAGGTATAGGCTTACGCACTGCCGAGCGAATTGTGGTCGATTTGAAAGATAAAATTAAACAACCCGAAGGAGCAGGAGAAATATTTGCATCTCAAGACAATACCACACAAGAAGAAGCGTTATCTGCTTTGATGATGTTGGGTTTCCCGAAAAAGCCGGCTGAAAAAGTTATTGGTCAAATCCTTAAGGCCGAAGTCGGTTTGTCTGTGGAAGGCATCATTAAAAAGGCATTGAAACAATTGTAGAAATTTAAAGATCAGTAGTAATCTTGGAACGATATAGTGTAGTTGTATTGGTGGCATTGCTTTACATGTTTTTGCTACCCCAAAGCGTGAGCGCTCAAAATGATATTTTTCCGGTCGAAGATACGACCCGGACAAATCCCTATAACCTGCCATATAATTTTAGCGACGATTACGGACTATTGTTTGATAGCACCCGCTTTCAATCGCCGCTAATGATGCAAACACCCAGTTTGTTGAAAGAAGAGGCCATTTATGATGCAGAGCACAACCGTTACCTAATACGGAAAACCATTGGAGATGGAATCGACTACCGACCACCCACGTACCTTTCCGTCGAAGATTATTTACAATACAACTTAGATAAATCAAAGACTGATTATTGGAAACAGCGTTCGAAGACAGAAAATTTTGAGCACCAGCGAGCACTTATACCCAAGCTGCACATCGATTCACGGGTTTTTGAGACCATTTTTGGCAGCAACACCATCGATATAAAACCCCGTGGAAAGGCTTCCCTTAAATTTGGACTTCGGTACAGTAAAACCGACAACCCTATGCTTGCCGAAGACTTACGTACCGATGTTACCTTCGATTTTGAAGAGCGCATACAAATGAACGTAACCGGAAAAATTGGGGAGAACCTTTCCTTAAAACTTAGTTACGATACCGAGGCCAGCTTTGAGTTCGAAAATGAAATGAATATCCGTTATCAAGGTAACGAAGATGATATTATTCAGCGCATTGAGGCAGGTAACGTATCGCTACCACTCAACGGAACTTTGATACAAGGAAGCCAAAACCTGTTTGGTATTTTGGCGGAAATGAAATTTGGTAAGCTGCGTATTACAACCCTGTTTTCGCAACAAAAAAGCGAATCGAAACACATACGGGTCGAAGGGGGCGCCCAAAAACAGCGGTTTAAAGTTCAGGCCAATGAATATGATGATAACCGACACTATTTTTTAGCACATTACTTTAAAGAAAACTATGAAAAGGCATTGAGCGATTTTCCAATGATCCAAACCGGAGCCATTGTTCGTAACCTCGAAGTGTGGGTGTTGAATAAAAATAGCAATGTGGAAAATACCCGCAATATTGTGGCATTTACCGATTTGGCTGAAAACAATTTTAAAGTGTTTCAGAATCAAGGTGCAGTCTCTGCTATTACCGGCAAATCTTTTCCTTATAATGGAGCCAATACCTTGTATGGTGATATTAAGGATGATCCAGGCGTGACAAATATCGCCACGGCGTTGAATGTGTTGGAAGGAACTTATGGTTTGCGAATTGGAGTAGACTTTGAGTTGGTGGAGAGTGCTCGTAAATTACAATCATCAGAATACACCCTAAATAGCCAGTTGGGATATATTTCGGTGAACAGCCGATTACGCTCAGACGAAATTCTGGCGGTTGCATATCAGGTCGAGGTTCGGGGTGAAACTTACCCTTTGGGTGAAGTTACTACCGATGGAGCCGATGGTACTCAATCGATGCTGGTCAAACTTCTTAAGCCAACCAGTTTTTCACCGAATCATAAAACATGGGATTTGATGATGAAAAACATCTATAAACTAGATGCTTACAATATTAGCAAAGACGATTTTATGCTCAACGTGATGTATAATGATGTAGCTGTGGGTACTTCTGTTACTACACTACCCACCGAAAACGAGCGAGTGCGTGGTGTTAATTTGCTTAAACTATTAAATCTCGACAGACTAAACACTCAGGGACAGTATACGGCAAGTGGCGATGGAATGTTTGATTATGAGGTAGGTATCACCATAAATCCATCCAAAGGGTATATAATGTTTCCTGTACTGGAACCATTTGGTGATTATTTACGAAGGCAGTTTGGAGAAAGCGATGAGGCAGAATCGCAGGCAGATATGTATACCTACGATGTATTATACGATTCTACAAAAACGTATGCAGAGCAAATTACCGAAAAAAATAAATTTACCATTGAAGGAACCTACAAATCGTCGGCAGGAAGCGAAATTCCGCTGAATGCGCTAAACATTCCGAAAGGATCTGTAAAAGTAACAGCTGGCGGGCGCGAACTAGTCGAAGGTACCGATTATACCGTCGATTATTATCTGGGGCGCGTAAAAATTTTAAATCAGGGCTTACTTCAATCGGGTACACCCATCGATATTTCATTGGAAAGCAATACCATGTTTAGTATTGCGTCCAAAACCCTGCTGGGAACAACGCTGGAATACAAAGTAAATGAGGATCTTGCATTTGGTGGGTCTTTACTCAACTTGACCGAACGGCCACTTACACAAAAAGTAAATGTGGGCGATGAACCCATCTCGAATACCATTTGGGGGTTGAACGTTAATTATGAAACCGAGGTGCCATTTATTACAAAAATGGTCGATAAATTACCGTTTATCAGTACCAAAGAGCCATCGAAAGTGACCGCATCGGTTGAGTTTGCCCACTTAATTCCAGGGCATAATAAAGCAATTAAGAAGAAAGGCGAAGCATACCTCGACGATTTTGAGGGGGCTACCTCTAATATCACAATGAAGGAACCTTATTTTTGGTTTTTAGCAAGTACGCCAAAACGGTTCGAAGAAGATTTTAACGCATCGGGCGACGATATTTACAATTACAACCGCAATCGCGCACAGTTCTCGTGGTATTTTATCGATCCTTCGTTTTACGAAAATAATAGCCCGGTTTCTGATAATGGCATATCGATGTTGAATACCTATGAGGTAAAGGAAAACCAGATTTTCCCCAACCGCGATGCCGAACAGGGAATTTATAATTCGCTAAGCGTTTTTCATTTGTCTTACTTTCCAACCGAAAGAGGGCCATACAACTACGATTCCGATATTACCAATATAAATGAAGACGGCGAGTTTACTAACCCCGAAGAACGATGGGCCGGTATTATGCGTAATGTGCGCACCAGCGATTTCGAAGAGGCCAACGTAGAATTTATTGAGTTTTGGATGATGGATCCCTATGCTCAGGATCGGGAAAACGGTGTCGAACGTGATGATCCTAACCCGGCATTGTATATAAATCTTGGGAATGTTTCCGAGGATGTTTTGAAAGATGGACGGCGTTCATTCGAACATGGAGTCCCGACTGATGGCTCTGCGACTGATATGGACACTACGGCCTGGGGACTGGTTTCTAAACGGCAGGTTTCTGCAGAAAGTTTTAACGATAACGGTCGCCAATATCAGGATGTAGGGTACGATGGTCTTACGAATGCCCGCGAAGCAGAATGGTTTATCGATGGAGGCGTGCTTTCTTCCGAATTATTGGCTCACTTAGCTCCCGCTGCAGCTGATGCCCTTGAGGCCGATCCATCAAAAGACGATTACCATTTTTATAAAGGAGGGCAGTACGAAAGCGATAATTTTTACAAGAACAATATCACGAATCGTTACCGTTACTTTACGAACCCGCATGGAAACTCCCCAACGAGCGATGGGGAAGCCGAAATGCAAACATCTCAGCCCAACAACGAAGACGTAAATGAAGATAATACTCTTAACCAAACCAATGCCTATTACGAATATAAGGTCGACCTGTCCCCGACCAATTTGGAGACAGTCAAAAAATATATTGTCGACCAGAATGATGTTAGTGTGAAAATGCCTAACGGACAAACAAAAAATGTAACGTGGTATCAGTTTAAAATTCCGGTTAGAGAACCCGATGTGGTGGAAGGAAATATCAACGATTTCCGCTCCATTCGTTTTATGCGCATGTACATGACAGGTTTTAATCGCGATGTAACGTTGCGTTTTGCCGAACTTAACCTTGTACGTGGCGAGTGGCGTAAATATGAGAATGTACTTGAAGAAGGCGGCGAAGTAGTGGACGATAACATCGACCTCAGTAGCGCCGAATTCGATGTTGGAACGGTTAATATTGAGGAAAATGGCAAACGTTCCCCCGTAAATTATGTATTGCCACCCGATGTCGATCGGGTCATGGATCCGTCGAACAGCCAGTTGCGTCAGCTTAACGAGCAATCGATCAGCCTCACCGTTCGCGACTTACCCGATGGATTTGCAAAAGGAATTTATAAAAATATTCGGTTCGATATGCGCCAGTATAAACGATTAAAAATGTTTATACACGCCGAAAAACTCGAAAATACAGATCTGGAAGATAATGAGCTGACTGTATTTGTTCGACTCGGAACAGATATCAGAGAAAACTACTATGAATATGAAATTCCTGTGGTGCTCACACCGGGAGGCAACTACTCCAGTAACACAGGTGACCGACGTGCTGTTTGGCCATCGGAAAATGAGTTGAATATTCCACTTTCTATTTTTACCGACACCAAGCAAGAGCGAAACACAATGATTAGCGAAATTGAGTCGGGGGTTAGCCTGCTAACAGAATACGTAAAACAAGACGGAAAAAACACGGTAAAAGTGCGGGGTAACCCTAACTTGGGCGAAGTAGTAACATTTATGATTGGCGTACGGAATAAGCGTAACGATCATCGCAAACTTTCGGGTGAGGTGTGGGTGAACGAACTTCGGCTGGCCGAATTTGATGAAGAAGGTGGTTGGGCTGCCAACGCCAAAGTAACAACGCAGCTTGCTGATTTGGGCTCGGTTACTGTGGCCGGGGGAACCTCGAAACCCGGTTTTGGTAGTCTCGAACAAAAACTCAATGAGCGACAACTCGATGAAATTTATAATTACGATATTAATACAAGCTTAAGGTTGGGGCAGTTCTTCCCTGAAAACTCAGGTGTTAAGCTCCCAATGTATTTCGGATATGCCGAAACATTCATTAAACCCAAATATAACCCACTTGCAAAAGATATTGAATTTGATAAGTCGCTCGAAGGATTATCTCCTGCTGAAAAAGAAGACCTTAAGCGAATTGCACTGGAGTATAACATGCGCAAAAGCCTGAATTTTACCGGTGTAAAAATTGGGAAAGCACCGAAGGAACCCAGTTTTTACGATCTCAATAACTGGACATTCTCTTATGCCTACACGCAAGTGTTTGACCGTAATGCGAATTTGCAATTCCACAATAAGAAGCAACATACAGGCTCTGTCAATTATGTGTACAATAACCGGACTACGCCTTGGGAACCTTTGAAAAAGACAAAGATTAATCAGAAATATTTTGGACTAATAAAGGACTTTAACCTGAATTATGCTCCTTCCCAAATTTCATTTTCTTCTGTGGTTTTGCGAAAATACAATACCATGAAACGACGTAATTTGAATATCCCCGATCAGGTGTTCGATCCCACATACGATAAAAACTTTGCATGGAATCGCGATTATGGATTGGTGTATAACTTATCGAAAAGCATAAAAGTAAGCTACAACGCACGTGCTACTGCACGTATCGATGAACCCGAAGGCCAGGTAGAGCGCGGTAAGCCAAATTATGCACATGCCAAAGATACAATTCTTAAAAGTATTAGGCATATGGGAACCATGACGCAATACAACCAAACTGCTGACATTACCTACCAAATTCCATTAAACAAAATCCCCGGTTTTCAATGGATGAATGCAACCGCAGGATACAATGGATTGTATAACTGGCAGCGCGGTCCCGAATTAGAAACAGGCACTGAGACGGGAAATTCTATTTCGAACTCAAACCGATTAAACGGATCGCTCAATATGAGCTTCGACCGATTGTTTAAACAATCGAAATACATTTCGGCCATTCACCGAAAGTTTAAAAAGCCTTTGGGTAAACGGTTCGACGAAAAAATTAAGTACACGGTAGACTATACCAAAAACAATATCGATATCGATGCCGGAGGAGAGAAACGTATTTATCACCGCCTTGGAACCGAAGATATTACCATTAAACTCACCGATAAACTGGGCAATAAAATTGAGGTAGATTTTGAAGTGGTAGACGACAGGCGCATTTTGCTTAAAGCTGAACAGCCCATCGAAGATGCCGAATTACTGGTAACCGGTGAGAAAGAGCGTAACCAAGGTCCTTTACAAATTGCCAGCGAATATTTTGTTCGAATGGCCACAGGGCTAAAATCTTCTCGCATTAATTATACACAGAATAATGGTTCAATGCTTCACGGATTTAACCAAACGCCAACTGCTTTTGGTTTAACCCTCGAAAATGAAAATACGATTCCCGGGTGGGGCTATGTGGTTGGTTTGTCAGATATAAACGTTATGGAGCGGGTTATCCGTGAAGGTTGGTTCGAAGACTCCTTGAAATCAGAAATGATTGAACCCTACACCATGACCTTTAGTGAAAACCTGATGGTAAATGGTACGTTTGAACCACTCGACGGACTAAAAATTCAGCTGAAATCGCAATATGCACGTACCCGAAACACAGATCGGTACTATTATCCCGAAGGTGGAGTGTTCCCGGAAGAGCCTAATTCTAAAAATATTACCGGAAACTGGAGTATGTCTGTATGGACATTAAGTTCGGCCTTCGATAAAATTGATGATAAAAAATACACCAATAATGTGTATAAGGAATTTTTGAAGAACAGGCAATATATTGCCAATCGTCAGGCGCAAGAGCGCGATGGAATTGGGGATTACGATGCGAGTGTTCATAATTCAGAAGGCTATCCAGACGGCTTTCCTTCTTACTCACAAGATGTTGTTATACCTGCTTTTATTGCGGCATATATCGATGGCCCCAACCCCAACAACGTGGCGCTAAGTGCTATTACACCCATTTTTTCCATGATTAGACCCGATTGGCGAATCGATTACGATGGGTTTATGCAGTTTAGCTTCTTTAAAAGTAAATTCCGATCCTTCAAAATGCAGCATAGCTACAAAGCCGTGTTCACTATGGGTGGATATCAAAACAATGCACAATGGTCCGATTTGAGCGAAGGAGATCCATATGCCGATAATTTGTCTTTTATCAGAAGCCAGCAAGATAGCTCCATGTTTTTGACCCGCTATAGTGTGAACCAAATTACCGTTAGCGAAGATTTTATGCCGTTTTTGGAATTTAACATGACATGGAAAAATAATGTCACCACACGTCTGGCCTTTAATAAAAGCCGCTCCTTAAGCCTTAATACATCTAACAATAATGTTTCAGAATCACGGCGAACCGAGTTTGTGGTAGGTACAGGCTTCCGGTTCGATAACCTAACACTGGTAATGCGAACCCGTGGAGGAGGGCAGCGGAAATTCGATAGCCCCGTAGAAATTAGAGCCGATTTTAGCGTAAAAGACGATGTAAAGTACGTACATAAACCCGCAGACGAATTTACCGAACTGGTAAGTGGTACGCTGGTTTATACATGTGGGCTCACCGCCGATTACCGATTCTCGAAGAACCTTGAACTTCGTGCCTTTTTAGATTACTCTATGCGCGATCCGAAAATTCAAACCACATACAAAACCACAGAGATAAACTTTGGATTTAGTTTTAATTTCCGTCTCGTTGATGGTGTGTAATGAATATTAAAAGTGGTCTTTTGTGTTGGTTTATAAATCGATATAGGCGTTTGAGCGATTTTAATTAGTGCATGTTTAAAAGATAATTTATGAGACACCAGGAGCTGCCTGAATCATTTTTTGCCCGCAATCGGAAACAGTTGCTCGTGCGTATGGGACACAACGAATTGGGAATTGTTTTCTCCAATCCGGTGGCTTTCCGCAATGCCGACCAACAATTTATTTACCGTCAAAGCTCCGATTTGTTTTATCTTACGGGTATTACCCAACCCGAAAGCGTTTTATTGATTGGTGAAGAAGTAAATGCGGTCGGAGAAGCCTTGTTTATTTCCAAACCGGATACTAAAACCGAACTTTGGGATGGCCACCAGCTAACCACGGAGGAAGCCCAAGCTATTTCAGGCATTGAGCATGTATTTTATATTGATGATTTGAAAGATGTGCTCTCCAAATTGAGCGCGAAAACCCAAACCATTTTAAGTTCATACGCCCTTAACCATGCAGTGGCTGATCGCTGGATGAGCGAACTACTCAAACTACAACCATCGCTTGACAGAAAAGATTTTGGCGCAACCATTGCTCAGTTACGGGTTATTAAAAAACCGGAAGAAATACAGCTTATACAAAAGGCCGTTCGCATTACAGCCGCCGCTTTTGGACAGCTTTTGCCCAATATTCAGCCCGATACAAGAGAATATGCCATTGAAGCCGAAATGATACGCACCTTCATTGCTAACGGTGCAGACGGCCATGCTTTTGATCCCATTGTGGCATCGGGAGCAAATTCGTGTACCTTGCATTACACAAAAAATAATGCTGTAATGAACTCCGGCGACCTGCTTTTGCTCGATTTTGGTGCAGAGTATAACGGATATGCAGCCGATATGAGCCGCACAGTGCCAGTGAGTGGTTCGTTTACTGCTCGGCAGCGCGAAGTGTACCAAGCTGTGCTCGATGCGCAAAAGGCTGCCATAGGACTAATTAAGCCCGGTGTAACCATTAAAGAAATCAATAAGGCCACAGGCCGCTTCCTGGAACAGCGAATGGTTGATCTGGATTTGTTGAAACAATCTGAAGTTGATAATCAGCCAACCGATGCCCCGCTATACAAAAAATATTTTATGCACGGAACCTGCC
>JAWOEM010000318.1:0-3613 GCA_046482785.1 Salinivirgaceae bacterium | reverse complement strand
CTGCTGTAGGTAGGTTGTTACAATCATTAATCAAATTTGCAGCTATTCCGCTTGTGCATGTTGCCATATCAATATTTTTTTTTAATATAAAGGGGAGAACTAACCCCCCTTTGTTACTCTAATATGCCACTGCCATTTCGTTTAACAACAAAGCTTTTACATCAATCTTGTAAGCAAAATCGATGTAATGCTTTTTATTAGTTTTATCATAAAAACTATCGAGATTTGTTAAACTTCCTTCATCCGAAGTTCCCAGAGGTATAGTGTTAATGTCAGCTAGGATAATTCGGTGCGGCAAATGGTAAGTAGTGCCCAAATCTTGAAACTGCTTTATGTTCCTATCCCAATCATACCTAACAACGATTGGAATACCGTAAAAAGCAACGTTTGAATGTCCGTTTTCAATCCGTTCCAATGTGAAGTTAGCAGATGTTTTTTTCAAAGAAGCAAGATAATTATTATACATTGATCTTGTCATTTGAAAAACAATACTCCCATCCATGGCTTCGGGGGCGATGTTATTATACATTTCCTCCATTGCGTCCATTGCGGCATCGTCTGCAAGTGATAACTGTGCGGACTTTGTTGCTTCGCTATTTTCAGAAATAGTAACCCGTGTTGCTTTAGGCGTTCCAGATGCTTGGTCAGTAAAAATTTGTTTCCAAAGGCCATCCAACATCGAAAAAAGATCCTTATCCGTACCCGCTGTTAATTCCTCGTTTCCAGTTGTATCGCCTACGGGGCTAGCATCGGTATCGCCGAATGAGCTAATCCGTAATATTGAACGATAAAGGGCGTCGGATAATCTGTCTTCAATGAAAGCCATCATTTCATTATCTACTTCCTCCCACGTGCCGGCTGCAATGCGGGACTTTTTCCATGCCTTTAACAACGAAGGAACATCCGACTGACAATGTGTAAGTCTACCGCTCACTAATTTAGGCTCCCATTTCAATTGTGAAACTGGAATTTGCGATGTTACACTATTTACATCACATCCACCCGGGTCAATTTTCCCCATTTCTGGGTAACGCCCCAAAACTGGAATAAATTTATCCATCTCAACGCCCTCTTGGACGGCATGAGATTGTTCTAACAATGGGTTTTTGTATGCTTTTTCAAAAACCATTTCAGCCGATGTTCTGGCCTCTTCTGTGTTAAGCGTCAACGCGCTAAAATCAACTATTGAACTCATTTATTTACCTTTTTTATTTCCTTTTGTTACCAACTCTCGCCTCTTTTTTCTCTTTTTTTGACGGCGTGTTGTAACCCGGATTATGGTTTGTACTTAATTTACTAATTTTCTCCTGTAATTCAGTAATATTTTTACTCATTGTTTTACTGGATTCTAGGACTGAATTAAATTTACCCTCTAGCTTTTCGCTATAGCTTTTCGCTTCTTTCAGCTCGTTTTGAAGTGCTGAAATGCGTTCGACCATTTCGGCCTCTGTTTCACCTTCTCCCCCCGATTCCTCCTGCTCCGGCTTAGTAATCGCTGTTAATTCACCAGCAACAAATGTTAATACATCCCCGTTGGGGCGTGTATAATCACCATCAGCAGGGCTACCATCAGCGGTTGCCGTAACACCGATAATTATTTGCTCCTCTGTTTCCACATCTGGGCCAAAATCCAACTCCTCCCCGCCCTGTGTCTGTATAACAAGGTTTTGAATTTTGCTTTTTGTGAAAAAGTTTTTTAACTTTCCGATAATGGAGTTTTCCATTTCTTCAAGTTTTTGATCTAAATCAGTTTCTCTACTCATCTCATTGTCAATTTTTGTTATTAAATTAATATGTAGTGCCTCCTCAGCAGTTAGTTCTTTTTCTTCATTCATTAAATTGATAATTTCGTCCGATGTTAAATTTAACTTAGTTTTGTACAAATCAACCAATCTTTTCTCCTCAACTGTTAACTCATCTGAGAGTTTTTTAAACTCCTTCGCACCACCCACGACAATTGCCCATGGGTTATGTATTAGGAATTTAGAATTAGCAGAACCAATTCTCTCATCGAATGCCAAAAGCGGGATAGTCCCGGAAGACATACAAACTCCAATTACCTTAACACTACCCAAATCCTTACTTGTTAAAAAATCATACATTGCCCATCCGGCATTAAGATCGCCGCCATAGGTATTTATTATAAGTTGTTCGGACGGGTCGTAATTGTCGAACAATCGCCCAACCTCTTCTTGTGTTATTTCCTTAGATATATTCATAATTATAACAAACTATACAAATGTATGATATTTTTTTTTAATAAAACAATACTTATGATGTTTTTTTTACATATTACTCAAAGTATTGATAGTTTCCTGATCTTTTTGTTTTGCTGTAACATCGTCAACCACTACCGCAACTGTTGTTTTCTGAGTTCCGCGGCCTCTCTCCCCCCTTGTTGCAATATCGGACGCCATGTTTTCTGTAGGCGGTGTTGTGTTAGCTGTCGGTGGCGGGTTTGGAACGTCACCGCCTCCGCCGCCTCCGCCGCCTCCGCCACTATCGCCGGGCAATCCTGATTTTGTACTAAGTATTTTCTTAACATTTTTGAAGCCTGACACCAATGCAGCAGCCGCCGCCGCAGCTCCCAAGGCAGGTCCCACAATCGGGATTGGTGCAAGTGCAGCGAATGCCGCTGTGGCTGACTGAATTGCATTAATACTTGTAGCCGTTGCCGCTGCTATACGGCCAACTTTAGTGTTTTCTCCTGCTATTTGAGCAATGTTGTTGGCAAAGTCAGCGGCTAAACTGGCTTTTGCCTGAAATTCCATCGTTGCCAGCTTCTTTTTTTGCTCTGCATATGCCGCCTCAATCGCTGTTGTATCCGCACCGATCCGCCTTGCATTCGCTATCTCAGCATCATATTTTTGTTTTAACAACGCCTTTTCTGCCTCTATCTTAGATAACGCTGTTTGGTTGTCAAGTATTCCCTTTGCTTCGTCAAGGGCTCGTTTATATGCTTTTTCTTGTTCTGTAATTTCTGCAAGGTGTTGAGCTTCTTTTTGTATTTCTGCCGCCTTTCGTTGATCATCAATGGCATCTAATTGCGTGTTAAGCTCGTTCTTCTTTTGCAACAACGCTAAATTATACTCGTCTTCTGTCAATAAGCCGAGTTCTTTTTTCTTATCTAAAAACTCTTTTTCTTTGTTAAATACTTCATTCAAGCGGTCGGCCTCCTCCTGTAAAATCTCATCGTTTACTTTTTCCGTATTTTCTAATTTACTTTGATTTTTCTCAATGAATAATTGCAACTCAATATTTGCCTGTTGCATTAACTCATTGTTAAATTCCCTAATCATTTGTTGCCGCCTACGCTCTAATGCTATTTCCTTTGTTAAAGATTGTTCTTTTAGCTTGTAAACTTCAGATAGTAATTTGGCCTCACGGTCTTTGTCTTCTATAGTTGATTTGCCAAGACTATTTTTTTCACGCTCAATGTTATATTCCTCTCGTTTTAATGCTAAAGACCTATTTAATTGCTCCTGTTCTAATCTTATCGCCTCATCAAGTGCGGATTTACGCTGTTCTGCATTTAGAGTGTCCCTTTTGTTCGATTCATTCCGTAACCTTGCTATTTCTACCCGTTGTTTTGCCTCTTGAACAAGGTTTGCCC
>JAWOEM010000285.1:0-4007 GCA_046482785.1 Salinivirgaceae bacterium | reverse complement strand
AATTGAACAAATCGAAGACGAAACGTATAGCACGAAACCACAACCAACAAAAACCGAAAAAACAGCACCAAAAATATTTAAAGAAAACTGTAAGATTAATTGGCATCAATCCGGAGAAGTAATATACAATTTTATACGCGGACTATCGCCCTACCCTTCCGCATGGACGGTTTTGGAAAAGAATGGAAAAGCATTTACTGCTAAAATTTTTGCAGGAAAATTCATTCCAGAACATCACTCAAAAGAGATTGGTAATTTATCGATTGAAAATGGAGTTCCCTCCATTACTGTAAAAGACGGGTTTTTGGAGATACACGATCTGCAACACCAATCAAAAAAGCGTATTTCGGGTGAAGATTTTGTTCGTGGGCTGCAACGTGGCGATACATTAACACTAAAGCAATAAAAAAGTGCAAAACAAAGAATCGAATTTATATTCGACACACTGCTTTGCACTTCTAAAATCCGAAAAATAAAGGTGAAAATTCTTGTATTTTTTGCGGATTACAGTTTATTCAGGTTTTTCTAGTTTTATTGTAAATAAAAGTTGAGAAATAGAATTAAGTCATCCATACTGGAAGCCATATTTCGAATAAGGTCGTAATTGCTATCATTAACAGCAATAAAGTTACTTCCCTCGGAATGAAAACTATCCCGGATAAACTGCATTAGTTCAGGTGCTTTATCCTCCATATTAAGAAACGCTTCCTTTATTTGATTTTTTAACTCATCGGGCAGTTTCTCATTAAACACTATTGGAGCCCCTTGTATATCGTGCGATGTCCAAATAATTTGATACTGATCAGCATTAATTTTCCCCTGTTCTTGTAAATAGGCCAATGTCGATTTTCCGCATGCAGCAGCCGTAGCCTCGCCATTAACTACCTCCATAATTGCTTTCTCCTGACTACCTGTAAGTTCCAGACTCTTAAAATCCATTTCGGCTTGTGTTAATCCCTCTTTTCTGAGCTCGTAACGTGGAACGATATGTCCTGATGTACTTGTTGGATGCACAAACCTCATATCCACTTCAGCGGCATTATCTTTGAGTTGGGTAATATTCTTTATTTTTGAACCCGGCTGAGTAATAATGCAACTCTTATAGGAATCAAGCGTATTATTTTTTCCAAGTGCTGCAAATGCATTATAATCAGGATATTTAGCATGTGCAAACACATATCCGTAAGAGTTCATAATTAAAATATCTACAGCTTGACTTTCCAAATCGGCCTGCAAATTACTGGTTTCATCGTAGGATGTAATCTCCACCGTTCTATTTAATTCTGCGCTCAGATATTCAGAAACTTTCTCGAGCATCTCGTTATGAACAAAATACGAACCACCCAAAACTATTTTATCCTTATTCTGAGCGTTAACGGCGTTTGAAAACAGCGACAATACTAATCACAATCCAAGAAAAACTTTGCTTTTCATACTTATGTTTTATTTAATTAAAAAATTCTTTTACACTCACCGATTCTAACGGAGTATAAATGTAAAGAATATTACCTTGCATGTTAATAAACTGTAAAAATATAAAGTGGAATACTGCATCTTTGTGATAAAACACCAGAAAAATATGAAATTAAAGAAAAATATGCTGGCTCTGTAGTTTCTGCGTAGAGTGAAAATATTTAGAAAAGTTTTCGATCATACGAAAAGAATAGATCTGCAGAGAAGCATTTTTTACATACCCTTTTTAGTGGGTCAAAATTGTTAAGTCCCCTACTTCCTATTTGCAAAATTTGTAACTATGGAAATGTTCGGAGACATTGTGTAATATTATAGAAATCGTCGAAAACCAAGGCTGTATAATATTCAATTTGCTTTGTAATCCTTATTTAAAATAGGTAAAAAAAAGCCCGGTTCGCCGGGCTTTTTTTATAGTTTAGAAATTAAATGCTTCTTTTATTTTATCGATATAGTCTAATTTTTCCCATGCAAAGAAGTCTACGGTTTTCTCAATGGTTTTTTCGGCAACACCATTACCTTCAACGAGTTCAACTTTATCGGTTTCCACATCGCGTCCCATATGACCATAGGCAGCTGTTTTTTCGAATATCGGATTTTTTAATCCAAACCGTTTTACGATTGCTGCTGGGCGCATATCGAAAATTTCGTTAATTTTTTTGGCAATAGCTCCGTCAGATAAAGCTACATTAGCTGTATTGTACGTGTTAATGTACAATCCAACAGGCTCGGCTACTCCAATTGCATAGGCAACTTGCACCAATACCTCGTCGGCTACACCGGCAGCTACAAGATTTTTTGCAATATGCCGTGCAGCATACGCTGCAGAACGGTCTACTTTTGAAGAATCTTTTCCGGAAAAAGCACCCCCACCGTGTGCACCTTTACCACCGTACGTATCAACAATAATTTTCCGACCTGTTAGTCCGGTATCGCCGTGTGGCCCACCAATAACAAACTTTCCGGTTGGGTTTACATGCAAAATATAATCGTCGGTAAATAACCGTTGCACCCTTTCGGGGAAATAGGCTTTTGCTCTTGGAATAAGAATGTTGCGCACATCTTCTTTAATTTTTGCGAGCATTTTCTTCTCTTCATCAAAATCATCGTGTTGCGTAGATACAACAATAGTGTGCACCTTAACCGGCATATTTGCATCGTCGTACTCAATGGTAACTTGCGATTTTGAATCTGGCCTAAGGTAAAGCATCTCTTTACCTTCTCTTCTAATTTTTGCAAGCTCAATTAAAAGCACATGCGAAAGCACCAATGCCAATGGCATATACTCATCGGTTTCTTTGCTGGCATAGCCAAACATCATACCTTGATCGCCGGCACCCTGTTCTTCTTCGGTTTCCCGAACTACTCCCTGATTAATATCGGGAGATTGCTCATGAATGGTAGAAATAACACCACAGGATTCTGAATCGAATCGATACTCTTGCTTGGTATAACCAATTCGCTTGATAACTCTTCGGGCAACTTCCTGAACATCGACATATGCATTTGTACGAACCTCGCCGCTCAGTACTACTAAACCGGTAGTAACCAGTGTTTCGCAAGCAACTTTTGATTCGGGATCGCGACGTAAAAATTCGTCGAGCAAAGCATCTGATATTTGATCAGCCACCTTGTCGGGATGTCCCTCAGAGACAGATTCAGATGTGAATAAATATCCCATAACTTATTAAATTTATAATGGTTAATAAAAGACTGTCTAAAAATAACTAAACCGCATTGTGCGAAGCCTCCTCACACTATTTGCCAATGATGCATCATTGGCAAATGTCGGTAGCTCACAGCGGGCATATATTTTCAGACAGTCTCATGAATACTAGTAACGATAATGTTCGGGTTTGTATGGCCCTTCAACCGGAATTCCAATGTATTTGGCCTGCTCGGGACTCATTTTTGTTAAATCAACATCAAGGTGTTTCAAGTGTGCCATTGCAACCTCTTCGTCGAGCGATTTTGGCAAGCGATACACTTTTTTCTCCAGTTTTTCGCTCCAAAGCATAAGTTGCGCCATTACTTGGTTTGCAAACGAGTTGCTCATTACAAATGAACTGTGTCCGGTTGCACACCCCAGGTTAACCAAACGGCCACCGGCCAACAAAATTATTGAGTGCCCATCGGGGAAAATATACTCATCTACTTGAGCTTTAATGTTCCGCTTCTTCACATCTTTACGTGCTTCCAGTTTTTCAACTTCTATTTCGTTATCGAAGTGACCGATATTACACACAATGGCTTTATCTTTCATTTGCTCCATGTGTTCTACCGTAATTACCGCTTTATTCCCGGTGGCAGTTACATAAATATCGCCTTTAGGCAACATTTGTTCTATCGTTTTTACGGCATAGCCTTGCATAGAAGCTTGCAGGGCACAAATTGGATCGATTTCGGTTACCGATACTTTTGCTCCATAGGCTCTAAGTCCGTCGGCCGAACCTTTTCCTACATCGCCATAGCCACAAACAACGGCAGTTTTACCTGCAATCATTACATCTGTAGCGCGTTTAATACCATCGATAAGC
>JAWOEM010000147.1:0-5480 GCA_046482785.1 Salinivirgaceae bacterium | reverse complement strand
AAGATGGAAATCTCTGAAAGCAAAGTTGAAGGAGATAACACGTAAAACGAAACCAATGAGTTTTGATGAGCGAATAGCAAAGCTGAACGAAATCCAAAGAGGATGGCTCAATGCTTTTAAATATGCTAATATCAAAGCAAAGTTGGAAGAGATAGACGGATGGCTCCGTAACCGTTTGCGATACTGTATTTAGCTTCGCTGAGCTCGAACTTCGTTCTCGGTTGGCATCACTGGAAGAATTGGAGCGTAGCGGAAATCACGAACACCAATAACATTATAGTTATGTGAGCTAAACCTGATAAGAAAAGGCGCAGCCTTCTCCGATTAGGCGTAGACCCAAACCATGCCTATGCATGGAGTAGAACCAGAATGGGAGGATGTCCGCCAGCTGGCGGGCAAAGCCCCATACTCGGCACTACTATAACCAAAGAACGTTTACGAAAACGAGGTTATATTTCTTTAACAGCAATGTTTAAGAAGGTTTCTAAAATTTCGGATATGTACACACTGTTCCCCATGATTTGAAGAACCGCCGTATCCGCCAGCCGGCGGACGTACGGTGGTGTTTACCCCGTGAAATGCGAAGCAATCCGCCAACCGTCGGATTATTTCACGGGGTAAAGGTGCTCCAGTGGGCTAATTAGCCCACTGGCCATCTACTCGATTAGCGGACGTAACTTATTGTTTAATAATATATCCTCCTTCTTCGCCTCCTTTAGGGCCCAACTCAATTACCACATCTGAATACCGGATTATTTCTTCATTATGTTCTACCATTACAACAGTATTTCCTCTTGAAACAATTTTTTGGAGAATCAACATAAGATTCTTTACATCATTGAAGTGCAATCCGCTTGAAGGCTCATCAAGAATATATAAAACATCTCCCTTTACTGATTTACAGAGGGATGTTGCCAGTTTTATCCGTTGAGCTTCGCCACCTGAAACTGATGATGAATTTTGACCGAGTTTTAGATATCCAAGACCAATATCGTGGAGTGTTTGTAAAATCTGTTTTGCCTTGTGGTTGTCATTGAAAAACAACAAGGCGTCATCCACGCTCATCTGCAAAACTTCTGCTATGTTTTTATTTAAATACTTTACTGAAAGTGTTTCTCTGTTAAATTGTAGTCCTTTACAGCAAGAACACTCTACTTCGGTATCTGACAGAAATGGCAAATTGAGACGTTTTACTCCGTTACCATTACACTCATTGCATTGCCCCTCTTTGTTGTTAAAGCTAAAACGATTAGACTTGTATCCTTTTCGCTTAGCAGTTTCAGTGTTGGAAAATATTTCTCTAATTTCATCCATAGCACCTGTATATGTAGCGGGATTCGAGCGCGAATTTCTACCAATTGGTTTTTGATCGACTAGTATTACTTTACTGAAAATATCTGCCCCAATAATTTCATCAAAATGCTTATACTTCAGTTTTTTTTCTGCAATTTCGGCGTTAATTGCCGGGTACAAACAATCTTCCACAAGGCTACTTTTACCTGAGCCGCTAACTCCACATATGCAAACAATTGCTCCGGAAGGAAACGAAATGTTGATATTTTTTAAGTTATGGGCTCTTGCTCCGTTAATGGTTATTAACTTTTTGTAATTTGGAGAATAATTCTTCTTAGTTGGTACAGCATTGTTTCTGCACAAGTAAAAACCCGTTTGTGATTTCGGATTATCGATAATTTGCCGAGGTGAACCTTCTGCAATAATTTCTCCACCAAATACCCCTGCCCCGGGACCGATATCAATAATATGATCGGCATTAAGCATAACATATTTGCTGTGTTCTACCATTATTACTGTATTCCCGTTTTCCTTGAGTTCATTTATGATAGGAAATAGTTTCTCTGCGTCGTTTTGATGCAAGCCAGTAAATGGTTCGTCGAGAATATATGACACATTTGTTATTCCGCTTATAAGTTGAGTAACTAGGCGTGTTCGCTGTAACTCACCTCCAGATAGTGTGGATGAATTACGATTTAAACTAATATATGCCAAGCCGGCTTGAATGAATTTATCGCATAACCGATATAATTCCATTAAAATTGGCTTAACTACGTTTGATTTTGATACCTCAATTTTTTCCGACAATGATTCTACCCATTTTTTGAGGTTTAATACCGACATATTAACCACTTCAGGGATTCGTTTTCCGGCAACTGTAACTAACCGAGCCTCTTTATTTAGTCGCTCCCCCAAACATGCCGGACAAGTCTGATTTTCTGTATATAATTCAACAATTCTATCTGCACCGGTTCCCGAAGCAAGCAATCGTTTCAGAATGTTTACAGCACCTTCAACCGGACGAGTGATTTCACCGGTTCTTCCATTCGTATTATTATATTTGAAAGTAAACACCTCACCGGAAGAGCCATATAGAGCCTTATTGCGAAAATCTTCATCCAGCCTATTCCAAGGAAGTTCAAGGTTGATTTTCATGCTTTGAGCAAGTGCAAGAATTTCCCCTTTCATCCAATTGGCATTTGGTGCTTTACTGAATTTTCGCAAGTCTCCCCAAAATGGTGAAGCATTATCCAAAATCGATATGTTAGGTTTTGTTATTATTAATTCAGCTAAAATTTCTGCTATTTCACCAGTTCCATTACACACAGGGCAATAACTCTCTGGGTTATTAAAACTAAAAGTTGCAGGTGTTAATTCAAATAACGAATTATTGCAATCGTAACATTTTTGGGTAGTTTGGAGAATAACCCTATCTTCTTTATTGACTGTTACTTCTATTGCTCCGAATCCTTTTTCTAAACAATCCTTAACAATTTCTTTAAGGTTTGAATAATATTCTAATGAATGATCTGTGGATATTATTTTTGCATTTTGCTCTAGTCCATAGGGATTAATTGATATACTCGTATTAGTTTTAATATTCAATAAAGTTTCAACAATTAAATCCTCAGAGATTGGTACTATTGCCTTACCGCATTTCGGACAATGCCTCTCTCCAAATGTAGCATACATTGTTCTCAGCAAATTATATAACCCTGTAGTTGTACCGAAAGTAGAGCGGTTATTACGGTTTACATTTGTTTGACATACCGCAATAGCTGGAGTTAATCCGTAAATAGCATCAAATTCAGGGCGCCCCGTTTGCTTTAAGCCGGAATGTTGAACTGAATGGTTACTTTCAAAGAAACGATACTGACTTTCTGCGAAAATTGTATCGAAAACTAAGCTAGATTTTCCACTGCCACTTACACCTGTAACTACTGTTGTTTTATTATGAGGTATAGAAACAGTTAGGTTTTTCAGATTGTTTTGTCGAGCACCAACAACTGTAATGGCTTGCTTTAACGAAACTTTAGGCTTTTCTACTGACAAATTAATTGTTGGAGCATTGATATTTACTTCCTTTTGATGTTTTTTAATAATCTCCATAGGTGACGCTTGCACCTCGGCTAACTCATGATCATCGTTATCTTCAATTAGAAATCCCGACCAATGTTCTAACCATTTAGGTACAAAGAAATCATCTTTTTTATCTGTTTTTGGATTATATGGTACAATACCTATAATTGGTGTATTGTCGAAACAATCTAAACCTGTGGTTTTAATTGTATTGTTCGCATAGTCAAGTTCAACAATCTTAACTGTTGTTAGTGCTATTGGGTTAGGCCGAACAGGCGAGCGCGAGGCGAATATTCCTGTTCGTGGGGCGTTCTCATAAGGCGGGTCGCATTCTGTTGCTTTACGGTAAATTGGTTTATCAAACTTATTGAACCACCAAAAAACTTTAATATGTGTGCAATCGGTTAAGTTGTTAATAAGGTAAGGGACTTTGAGTATAAGAAATGTATCTCCTCTGTACTTACTTACTCTACCACAAGGAATGACATCTGTTGTTACTATTGTCTGCGATATTGCATCACCTCTTTCTTTGTAGTAAGCATTTATAACTCTGTCTTCGCATGGGAAGTATGGCTTTATGTCTATTAGTTCAATATGTTGAAGTTTACAAGAGAGCCTTTCGAATTCACATTTTCCTGATTTTTCAACAATCGAAACTATCTTTATTACCTCATGGGAAACAACGCTTTTGTCTATTTCACCATAAAAAATAATAGCATGGCTAAATAATGACAAATGCTTCAATGCTGGAATAAACTCTTTTTTAATTTGTACGGAAAGAGTCTTGTCATTCTTGCCCAGCCCAATTGACTTGATTTGATAATTCATTTCAATACTCATAATTTCTCCTTATATGATTTCTTGGGCACAAAAATCTAAAGTGTATTTCAAATAACCAAAGTGTTTTGCAATGGATATAAAATCAATAAAAAAACAAAGATCAAACCCCATATTATACTATCTCTCTGTTACTTATGTAATCGCCATTAAACGACTGATACTTGTTAATTGCTGTTTTTCGTTTTTGTGTAAACATTATAAATATTTGACGCACAAAAACTTCACCCCCTCACAGTTCCAAATATTTACTATATGTTGGATATGAGGCGTGTTGGTAAGACATGAAACACCTCGATGCTCCGCTTTTTTTTTGATAATATAAGAGCATCCTGACCGGAACGGCATTAAGGCATAATCGGGTGCTATTTTTTTCGAAAAATCATCACGAAAGTGTAAAACAAACGCTTTTTCGTGGTATTTTTATAGCTTTAACGTTAATGCTATAAAAACTACAATTCAATGTGTATACCGGGCGACCATAGAAAGCTGGATGAACTGTTGATGTTCCTCTACATTTTTTCGGAGCTCTAAGCATACTTTTCTAACTCTAAGGCGTGCATCTTTTTAATGCCACTATCTACGCATACCAACTACCACAACAAGAACACACATTCGGGCCGCAAGCCATCACTGTTTTATATTTAATATCATTGCCATGGATGCTTACATTCAATATCTCAATAATTTGGTTAATCAAAGTAAGGATGAGTTTAAAAATTCGGGGAACATTAACTGGATTAACCCGTGGAACTCGCAGGAGTACGAAACGCTCAAGGCGGAATTGCTAAAAAACGCATGTGCGACACCTCTTTTTCATGGCACAAAGCCGTATTTGAACAGCATATCGAAGGGCTGCCAGCTTTGCGGCGAGGGAAAGTGGAGCTGTTTATTTATTACCGGTCTGTGCAATGCCGGTTGTTTTTACTGCCCTACTGCTCAGGATCAGGATGACGCGCCTCAGTCGCAGGGTTTGACGTTTGAAACGCCGGAATCGTATGCCGAATATATCAATCACTTTAAGTTTAGTGGGGTAAGCTTTAGCGGCGGCGAACCACTGCTCAAGGCAGAAAGAGTGTTGCAGTACCTCAAAAGCATCAGAAAGAGTTGCAACCCCAATATCTACACATGGATGTACACCAACGGCATACTGGCCGACGACGCTATTTTCGATCAATTGGCAGCGGCCGGACTCAACGAGGTGCGTTTCGATATTGGGGCAACGGGCTACAGTTTAAATAAAATTAGCCATGCTGTAGGAAGAATACCGA
>JAWOEM010000517.1:0-3626 GCA_046482785.1 Salinivirgaceae bacterium | reverse complement strand
CTTTTATTTATTTCAGTCTTTACGCAGTGCAAATAATTATAGTAAACTTGATACGAAAAAGTTACAAATACTTTTTTTGTGGGCTCTTTTTCCCGTAATTTTTCTTTTTTTAGTATCTGTTTTATATAATCCCCGGTTTGTTCCTCGTTATATGCTTTTTTCTATCCCCGGTTTGTACCTATTTATTGGATATGCATTTTCACGCATCAGTTATAGAAAATTTTTACCCATTTTATTGTTGAGTGTTTTTTTAGTTTTATATATTTTTCATCTCAATTTATCGCCTCAAAAACCTGAAGAATGGAGAAAAATGATGAGTGATTTTAAGGAATTAAAAGATGATGAAACGCTGACTTACTGCTCTGCAAGTTACATGTGTTATCCTGTTTCTTATTATTATGATAAGGATATTTTTGCACAGCAAAAAAATATTGGTTCCTTAATGGCTCAAGAAGATATTCATTTTGTAAACTCCATTAAGGGTGTTGATAAATCTAGAGCAAACAGATATGATAAAGTAATATTACTTTTAGCACACTATACAGTCGTTGATCCGGACAAGACTTTATTAAACTATTTTTTAGATAACACAAAGCTGTTGGAATATAAAAAATATCGAAGTTTAGAACTATATCAATTTAAAAATTCTGACACAACAACTCAAGAACAATTGTTTTTTAATATGGATAGTCAAGTAGGTTTTCACTCATCTATTGTTCAACATGACAGTGCATATTCCGGTGAATATGTAAGTTCTTTAAATGCCAATACTGAATATAGTTTTACGTATGCTGATAAGATGGAGACCTTTAGTAAACAGTCGGTAAAAGCATTACGGATTACTGCTATGGTGAGAGCCATTTCACCAGTAACGAATGTTCAATTGGTTGTAGAAATAAACGGTAAAAATGGACGAGTCTTTTATGAAAGTAGGCAGATAAGTTCCAATTTAGTTTTGAATGAATGGTGTAGAATTGATGAATTAATAGGTTTTGACACTGATTATGATAAAAAAGATGAAATAAAGGTATACTTCTGGAATGCATCAAAAGAAAGTGCTTTAATTGATGATATAAAGATTAATTAGTTTAGCGAAATGAAAAAGTCATGAGTATTTGTTAGATATGAAGCGTCATAGTAAGGTCTTTTTTTATTCTTTGGTAATTATTTCTATTGGCTTTTTATTTTATTATTTAAATTCATTAGATTTAGTTTCGTTAAGTATTGTATGTGAATTAAATATGCCACTCCTTTTTGCAGCAATTGGGTTTCTCCTTTTGGGCTTTTTGTTAATGGCAAATAGTTGGCGATATGCTATTTTTTTGCATGGACATAAAGTAGGTGCTACCGATGCTATAATCTCGCATGGATTGCCTGTTTTTGCAAAATATATTCCCGGTAAAGTTTGGGTGATTTTAGGTAGAGCTTCTCTTTTGGTAAATAAGTCCAGATCCATTAAGCTTTTGAGTTATATTTCTCTTAAAGAACAACTTGTATATTTACTTTTAGGATTATTATTAAGTTTTCCCTTTGTATTATTTTTATATGCTGAATGGTATTTCTCCTTTCTTGTGGGAATTTCCATAATAGGGCTTTTTTCTTTATTGGCTGTTAGGCCGTTGCATGAATTATTCACAAGGATTTATTTTTTATTGTTAAAAAAACAAATTTATATTCCTTTTATTTCCTTAAAGGATATAGTGCACTTAGCTGGGAGTATTTTGCTTTATTGGGCTAGTTGGATTTTAGGTTTTTATCTATTGCTGAAATCGATGCCATATGAAACTAACTTTATCATGGCTATGGGCTTTCCTGTCAGTGTTTGTTTTGGTTTATTAGCCGTTTTTATTCCAGCAGGAGTGGGAGTGCGGGAAGGTATAATCGTTTACTTTTTAACATCTTCCGGAATGCAACTCGAAGATGCAGTAACAGCATCAATAATTGCTCGTCTATGGTTTATTATTGGAGAAATTGGAATATTCTTTATTGCCTTATTTTTTAAATTTAGAAGAAAACAAGAACAGATACAATTTAGTTAGGTATTCTTGCTTCATGCAGATTTTTCTGATTGTTTTACTACTTTTGTGCGGTTATAAAAAATACAAAAAATGTATCGGAATGCAAATTTTTTTAATCGAATTTATTTAGTAATGGTAAACCGCCTTTCCAAAAGGCAATTAATGGGTGTTTTGGCGGCTTTCGTTGGGTTGGGAGCCGGGTTTGCCGCTGTTTTATTGAAAACATCGGTGCATTTTATTTCGCATACATTACATAGTTTTTCGTATAAAGAGTACCAGAACTATATTTATATTTTTGCTCCCGTTGTCGGAATATTGCTCACCATACTATTTATTCGTTATGTGTTGCGCAGACCTGTTGGCCATGGTGTGCCGGGTATTCTGCATGCTATTTCGCGAAATAATGGCTATTTAGCGGCACATAAAATGTTTTCGTCCCTCATTACCAGTACGTTTACTGTTGGATTTGGTGGTTCTGTTGGTCTTGAGGGACCTATTGTAGGAACCGGAGCTGCAATTGGATCAAATGTGGGGCGTAAATTCGGATTATCGCGTAAGCAAGTTGGTACTCTCATTGGCTGTGCATCGTCGGGCGCGGTAGCGGCAATTTTTAATGCTCCTATTGCTGGTATTGTTTTCAGTCTCGAAATATTAATGCTCGATCTTACGTTTTCTTCGCTAATTCCCTTACTTATTGCCTCAGCTTCGGCAGTAGTTACATCCTATTTTTTCGTGGGAAACGATATTCTTTATAAATTTACGGTACTTAACACGTTTCAACTGAACGACCTGCTTTATTATGTGGCTCTTGGTGTTTTTACGGGGCTTATATCTGTGTTTTTTGCCCGTGTATATCGGTCGATGGACACTCGTTTTGAACAAATAAAAAACACATACGTCCGGCTTCTTTTTGGTGGTTTATTGTTGGGAGTGTTAGTGTTTTTCTTTCCTGCGCTTTATGGTGAAGGGTATAACGAAATTAACCAAGCGCTTTCGGGAAACATAAATTATTTGTTTGAGCGCAGTTTGTTTTATGGCTTTATGGACGAAATTTGGGTTGTCATTATGTTGCTTTTTGCCGTAACCATGTTTAAAGCATTTGCTACAGCAGCAACATTTGGAGCCGGAGGTATTGGAGGTATTTTTGCCCCGGCGCTGTTCATCGGTGCCAATGCAGGATTATTGTTTGCAAAAGTTGCAAATTTAACCGGCGTTCATACCATTTCGGAACGTAACTTTGCTCTTGTTGGCATGGCTGGCCTCATTGCAGGTGTCTTACACGCTCCGTTGTTCGCCATTTTTCTGATTGCAGATATTTCCGGAGGGTATAGTTTGTTTCTTCCGCTTATGATTACAAGTGTGTTTGCCTACGTAATTGTAAAGTATTTTGAACCTAATTCGGTCTATACGTATCAGTTGGCACAACGAAAAGAACTTATTACACACGATAAAGATAAGTCGGTTCTTAACCTGATGACCATCGATAGTCTAATTGAAAATAATTTTTCTACTGTATTGGCCACAGCCACACTGGGGGATTTTTTGCAGATTGTAACCCAATCCAGACGAAATGTTTTTCCGGTAGTTGATGAAGAAAATAATTTGCAA
>JAWOEM010000442.1:0-4253 GCA_046482785.1 Salinivirgaceae bacterium | reverse complement strand
GCGTTTCAGTATGGCGACGGCTTATTCGAAACTATGCGCACTTATAGTACCGAAGTGGTATTTGCCCAAAGGCATTTCGATCGGTTAAAAGAGGGGATGCGATTGCTGAAATTACCAATGGTGCCCGATCTGGAACCGGAAAATCTTACCCGGCTTATTGCCAAATTGATTAATAAAAACAAATGGTTTACGGGTGCACGTCTGCGATTAACTGTTTTTCGTGAAGGGGCGGGTAAATATACTCCTTTGCAGAACGATACTTCGTATGTGATTGTGGGTGAGCCATATGTTTCGAAACCCTTTTATCCCTTTGCAGGGCAAGGTCGCATTATGGGACTGTATACCGATGTGTTGAAGCCCATTTCGATGCTTTCGTCTGTTAAAACACTTAATTGCTTGCATTATGTGCTTGCCGGTATTGCTGCTACCGAACAGAGAGTTGATGATTGCTTTATTGTTAATATCAATAATGAGATTATTGAAACCGTTAATTCAAACCTAATTTTGTTGAAAGACAATGTAGCCATTTCCCCGGGATCATCTGTGGGCGCACTAAACGGAACCATGCGGTTAGCAGTGCTTAATTTAATCCACGAAAGTGGAATGCAATTAGAGCAACGTGGCGTAACTGTGGAAGAGTTGTTACACGCCGATGAAATTATGCTTACCAATGCGGTTCAAGGTATTGTGTGGGTGAAAGGGTTTGGCGAACGACGCTACTATTTTGAAAAAAGCAAGCAGTTTTCTGCCCGGCTAAATAATCTATTGGATAGTTAGAGCCTGTTTATAAAGTTGGGGGGTGTTCTATGAATATGCTAGATTTTCAAAGTTTTTGAAACTCAAAATCGTTGAGTTTACTGGTGTAAGTGATACGGTTCTGAGTAAGTGTTACGCAGTTATTGGAGTTTTCTTGCGGGCTCTATTTAGAGCCTGTCCATAAAGTCGGGGTGTTCAGTGAATAAATTCGATTTTCAAGGCTTGCGAAACTCAAAATCGTTGAGTTTACTGGTGTAAGTGATACGAGTTTGAGTGAGTATAACGCAGAAAATCGGATTTATTGACGAACACTATTTAGTGTATTTTACCTGTTTTACTCATCAATTATAAAAATTCCCTGTTTTTTGGAAAGGCTTTTTGTATTTTAGGCGCACACTAATTACTCAAAATTATGGAGCTTGTAGAACTTATTGGTTATTTAGCCTCGATACTTATTATGGTTTCAATGATGACCATATCCATCATGAAAGGGCGCCTCATTACTACTTTGGGAGCCATTTTGTTTACTATCTATGGATTGTACATCGATTCGCAGCCTGTTGCGGTGTTGAATGCTTTTATTGTAGTGTTTAATTTGTATTACATGTATAAGTATGTGTTTCATTACGACGATTTTAAGTTGTTGGAAATTACTGCAAAAGGAAGCTATTCCGATGAATTTTTTCAGTTTTTTGAACACGATATCAAACGTTTTTTTCCCACATTCAAATTCGACGTCGATTACGAACGAAAGGTTTTTCTGGTGCTGAAAAATATGGTTGTTTCGGGTATGTTGGTGGGATATGAGAAAAACGGGAGTTTTGTTATTGAAATGGATTATGCCATCCCAAAATACCGCGATTTTAAGTTAGGACGCTACTTATATCGGCAAACACCGGAGGTATTTACAACAAATTACTCCCAATTTGTTGCTGAAACAGAAAATGCGGCTCATAAAAAATACTTGCTCAAAATGGGGTTTCATCCTGTAGAGGAAATGGGAAATACCTATTACGTAAAGCTTTTGTAGCCTCTCTTACCCATTACGCAGCGCATTTTGGAGGTATTCAATGTGCTTGTCGAATAAATCCTGTGCTTTTATTTTGTAGTCTTTTGCGAGCATGTATTCGCCTCGCGAAACCAGCTGTAAAACGCCAAGTGTTTGGCTCCATAATAGCGAAATAATGAGCTGCGGATTTTTCGCTTCCTTCACCGATCCGTCTTTTAAACCCCGTTGGTAATTGTCGGCAATAAGCTGAACATTTTTTCTGCGAATGTGGTATGTTTTGTTGATGTTTGGCGATTCATGAGTGTTTTTCCCAAACAAAAAATAGCGTTCTTCGAACGACCATAGCAGATTGTAGAAGTTTTTATTGATGAAAAAGAATGAAAAATATGCGCTTGTAAGGTTTATGAGTGTGTCGAATCCATTATCGTTTTCATTTATTTTTTTTAGCAAATGGTGTTCTAGCTTTGTAAGAATGCGCAACACAACGGCAGCAAAAATATCGTCTTTGCCCGAAAAATATATGTAAAGGGTGCGTTTGTTGTAGTTTGCTGCTTTTGCAATGTCTCCGAAAGTTGTATTATCGTATCCTTTTTGAACAAGAATGCTCTGGGCTGCATCTATAATGTGTTCATATCGCTTTTCTTTCGCACCAGGTTTTTTTGTAAATTTTAATTCGTCCATCTTTTTTTCATTTAAAAAGGTTTGATGAAAAATTTAATTTCGCTGTCTTACCGCCTTTTAGAATAATTGTTATATGAATCGATGCGAATATAATAAAAATTCACTCATTGTGAAATTGTTTCGGCTTAATATTTTAATTATTTCGCATGTGTGTAGTTTTTTTCACTGTTTATGATGAGTTGTTGGGTGAATATGGTTTTGAAAAATGTATTTTTTGTGTTTTGCCTTAATCCATATTCACCAAAATTTATAATTTTTGAGTCAAATCTAAAATGGTAATTAAGAAACCATAATTTTCAAGAATACAGGTGGTTTTATTATTATTTCTTGTGGATTTTGAAAACTAAAAACTAGCTTTTCCCTACTCAAAAAAATCATGAAAAAACCTTTTTCGGCCGGGCTCGTTATTGTATTCTAAAATTGAACGCTATGAAACAATGTTTTATTTGTTTCACCATCAAATTGTTTTAAATTTATGTAGTTCAATTCGATAATGGTATGGCTCATAATTTTTTTCGCTATCCAAAGCATCGCTCATTATGGCAAAAGCTTGACTTTCGAATCTTGCTTTATGCTTTTGTTTTTGCATTTATTGTGTGGGCAGTCGATGTTATAATGCACCATACTTGGTTTTGCGATATGGGGAGCAAAAATATTCATCCTTTGTATAGCGGCTTTTCCCTTAGTGAGTTTGTTGTGAGTTTACTTGGACTTATAGGGATTATTGCCTTTGGGTTGCTGATGTCGGTGTTTTATGCAAAACGTGTCAGGGTTGAGAACCAACTTATGCAAGTGAATCGAGAGCTTAATTCTACGCTCGATTCTATAGGTGATGCTGTAATCTGCACCAATAGTGACGGTCGCATAACACGAATGAATCCAGTTGCTGCTCAGTTGACGGAATATGATTCGCAGGAGGCTTTAGGTAAGGTGCTTACCGAGGTTTTTGTCGTTGTCAATGCTCATACCCGTAATCCGGTGCCAAATCCCATTGAAATGGTGATTGAGCGAAATGGGATAATTGGTCTGGCTAATCATACTGTTCTTATTTCGGCTTCTGGAAAGGAATACCAAATTGCTGATTCAGCTGCGCCAATTCGCGATGCTCTAAATGAAATTTCGGGAGTTGTGCTTGTATTTAGAGACGTGACCGATGAATATAACCTCAGAGAAAAAGTGAAGAAAAGTGAGACCCAATTGAAAGTTGCTCAGCAAATTACCAAAACCGGGAGTTGGGAGTTTCATTTGTCCACTGGTAAGGTTGAGGCATCCGATGAGGCGCGACGAATTTATGGTATTGAAACCAACGAGGAGATTACAATTACCGATGTGCAAAAGGTTCCGTTGCTATCATATCGCAGAAAATTAGACCAATCGCTTAAAAAACTTATTGCGGGAGAAGATGATTATGAAGAAGAATTTAAAATAAAACAAAAAGGCACCGGTTTAATTCGTGATATTTATTCTGTAGCCGTTTATGATTCTATAGAACAAAAAGTTATAGGAACTATTCAGGATATAAGTGGTATTAAACAAACTGAACGCCAACTTAAGGCTATTGAACAACGTTTTCGTATGGCCATTGAAGGCACAAACGATGGATTGTGGGATTTGGATTTGACCAACCAATCGGCATACATTTCTGAGCGTTATGCTGTAATGCTTGGGTATCAGAAAAATGAATTGCCCGAAACCATTGATGCGTGGGTTGGTTTATTGCATCCCGATGATGTGGATGATGCTAAGGCAGCACTTGAGCGGTATTTGAATAAAGAAACCCATGTGTATAATGCTGTTTTTCGAATGC
>JAWOEM010000431.1:0-3533 GCA_046482785.1 Salinivirgaceae bacterium | reverse complement strand
TCGGTATGGGTGCTTCAACACAAGCATTATTTGCACGTGTAGGTGGAGGTGTTTTTTCTCGATTTATACGATTGTAGATTTTATGAGCTTTATTTTTTTAGGATTATTTTCGAAAAACTGTTAATTAATTAGATCTAATGGAAATATTGCGGTTATTTTCTCAAAATCTCTTTCCTTTTCTTTATAGAATTACCGGCAAGAAGCGTTCAGCAGATACAATACCTTCCGTAAATGTAGTAAGGTACTATGAACAGGTTCGTTGATTTCAATCTTTCAAAAACCTAAAAAAATATACTCCAACCCTGAGCGCAAAGTACTTAATGTATATTTGATACAAGTAAAATACTGAATTCACAATTATCCAAAACTCCTTAATACCTTGATTCCTCAATTTCCCAATCCTAATTCCCCATTACCTTAATTTCTTATTTCCATAACTTCCAAATCCCTTATTTCCCTATTTTCCCACCCCTTAATTCCCTATTAATTAATTCCTTAACTCCCCATTTCTTTAATTTCTCAATCACTGAATTCCTTAATCACTCAATTTCCCATTTTTTTAATCATTCAATTTACTCAATCCCCAAATTCCATAATTCCACAAAATGTATAACGGCCTGTTTTTTGATAAAAGCTGTTATTAATTTGTTTTTACAATTTGAATTGATAATTTCACAGGTGTAAATTTAATTATTGTATTATGCTGAAAGAAAACTTTGTAACTTATATTACAGATAGTATTCGCGATAACTGGGATTATCCTGCACTATCAGATTTTAGAGGTAAAGATTATACATATGCTGAAACAGGTTGTCAAATAATGCAACTACATAAACTTTTCAAAGAGGCAGGCATTGAACGTGGCGATAAAATATCTTTGTTGGGTAAGAATTCTGCTCACTGGGCTATGGTGTACTTAGCTACAGTTAGTTATGGTGCTGTAATTGTACCTATTTTGCCCGATTTTCATCCCAATGAAATACATCATATTGTAAATCATTCCGATTCAAAATTGCTTTTTGTAGGCGAAATGATTTGGGATAATATTGACGAAACGTGCATGAATAATCTTTCCGCCATTTTTTCACTTGAGCAATTCGATTTGTTGCATTCTTATTTTCCATCGAGCTTTGAGAAGAAGATGAGAAAGACGATTACAGCTTGTCAGAGTAATGCAAAAGGCAGCTTTTCCAAAGAAAACTTTCATGTAGAGCCGGTTTCGAACGATGAAATTGGGATTATTAACTATACAAGTGGGACCACCGGATTTTCGAAAGGAGTAGTGCTAAAGAATACTGCGCTGGCTGCTAATGTGCGTTTCGCCAGAAATAACCTACCATTGAAAACCGGCGAACGAATAGTTTCCATATTGCCATTGGCCCACACATATGGGTGTGCTTTTGAGTTTTTATGGCCATTTTCTATGGGCTGCCATATAAATTTCTTAACGCGCACGCCATCGCCAAAAATCATTGTGCAAGCATTTCAAACAGTTAAACCTTCAGTGGTTATTGCGGTTCCGCTAATTATTGAGAAAATCTATAAAAAGCAAATTAAGCCGACGCTCGATAAAAAAGTAATGAAGTTGTTAACATCCTTGCCAATTATAGATCAGCCCATTTATAAAAAAATAAATCAGAAGCTTACCGATGTTTTTGGAGGTGAATTTAGAGAAATAGTTATTGGAGGCGCACCCCTTAGCAGCGAAGTGGAGACGTTCTTACGTAAAATAAATTTTAAATATGCTGTTGGCTATGGCATGACCGAATGTGGCCCACTCATTAGCTATGTTGGTTGGGAAAAAACGAAATTCCGATCGGCAGGCAAAGTCGTTGATACTTTAGAAGTGACAATCGACTCTGATGATCCGGAAAAAAATGTAGGTGAAATATTGGTTCGCGGTGAGAATGTGATGGAGGGATATTACAAAAATCCTGAAGCAACCGAAATGGCCCTCGATAAAGATGGCTGGCTACATACAGGCGACTTGGGTGTGGTAGACAGCGACGGTTATGTTTTTATTAAAGGACGAAATAAGTCGCTAATATTAGGACCTTCAGGAGAAAATATATTTCCCGAGGAAATTGAAGCTCAAATTAATAGCTTACCATATGTAATGGAATCGCTGGTTTTGCCACACAATAATAACTTGGTTGCCCTAATTTATCCAGATTATGAAATGTTGGACAAAAGCCATATAAGTGTAAACCAGTTACCACAAATATTAGAAGAAGGACGAAAAGAGGTGAATAATAATTTACCCAAGTATAAACAGATTAGTAAGGTAAAACTGTTTCCCGATGAGTTTGAGAAAACACCCAAAAAGAGTATTAAACGGTTTCTTTATAAAATTGACGAGTAACTCCCAAAAAAAGCATCGGGATAGTTTCGCAGGTGAGTTTGTATAGGAGAAACCACCAATAAAAATGTACTGAATAAGCTGTTTGGAATAATTTAATTGCTACTTTTGCGCAAAAATTACCCAAATGTTATTCAGTACGTTGGTTTTTCTATATGCCTTTTTACCGGCAGTTATTATTCTGTATTATTTAATTCGTAAGGAGTATCGTAACCGATTGCTGCTACTGGTTAGCCTCATATTTTTTGCATGGGGAGGTGTTACTTACACATTGATTCTCGCATTTTCGCTCGTTGTTAATTATGTTACAGGGCGGCTCATTCATAAGTGGCAAGATACCAACAAGGCAAGAGTTGCACTGACTGTTGGTGTTGTATTGAATTTGCTCATTTTAGGGATATTTAAGTATGCCGATTTTGTAGTCGATAACCTTAATTATCTGGTGGGAATGTTCTCCAATTTTCAGATGGGTAATCCGGGTATTATATTGCCTTTAGGCATATCGTTTTACACTTTTCAGGCCATGTCGTACATTATGGATGTGTACCGGAAAGAGGCTGAAGTCCAGAAAAACTTTTTCAAATTATCGTTATATATCTCGTTTTTCCCACAATTAATTGCCGGGCCTATTGTTCGATATCAGTATATTGCCGAGCAATTAACAAATCGTAAATCGCACAGAGCCAATTTTACTTATGGTATTCAGCGATTTGTTATGGGATTGTCGAAAAAGGTGTTGCTGGCCAATCAGTTTGCCATAGTTGCCGATGAAATTTTTTCTATTTCGCTGAACGAATTAAACAGCACCACCGCCTGGATTGGTGTTCTGGCATACACATTTCAAATATACTTCGATTTTTCGGGGTATTCCGACATGGCCATTGGTATCGGTCGTATGTTTGGTTTTCGACTGCCCGAAAACTTCAATTTCCCATATATTTCGCGCTCCATCAGGGAATTTTGGCAGCGTTGGCACATGACGCTATCTGTGTGGTTTAAAAATTACCTCTATTTTCCGCTCGGAGGAAGCCGAAAAGGAGAGGCGCGCACTATCATCAATCTGTTAATCGTATTTTTTGCCACATCCATATGGCATGGAGCCAGCTGGAACTTTGTGGTTTGGGGCATGTCGCACGGTTTTTTTATGATGCTTGAACGGTTAGGGTTGGGCAAG
>JAWOEM010000360.1:0-3503 GCA_046482785.1 Salinivirgaceae bacterium | reverse complement strand
ACATTGTTGAATGTAGAAATAACACTACCGCCCACTGCAACATCAGATTCTAACTTCACGGCACCGTTTCCGGCGGTAAAAGCCCCATCATTTGTCCATTGACCGAAACTTTCTACGGTAAGGGTTTCTGCTGCGCTAAAACTCAAATTCCCACCGCTGTTAATGGTTATGCCCGAAGCAATATAGTCAGTATTGAGCACTAATGCATCCGACACACTTAAATGAGAACCCGAAGGTGGGACTCCCCCACCAACCCATGTTGCGCCTTCATTAAAATTGCCATTGGTTACGGTTTCATACGTTGTAGGAGTAATAACGCTATAGCTGTAATTACTCCCGCTATTGTTAATGTAGTTTATGGTAAGCATATCGAAATTCGGATCTATGCTGGCAGCATCAAAAGTAGAACTAAATGCATAAAAATAAACAGTAGTTCCGGCGTCGAAATTGGGAATTTGGGCAGTACCCGCTGTACCCGTAAAACTAAATTCTACCAGCGTAGAATTTGTGAAGTTTGATGCAGTGGAATAGCGTAAAAATACATTTTCTTCTGCACAAGGTGCAGCACTAGCTGTTAGTGTTACAGTAACCGTTTCCCAGGGCTTAATGTCGCTGTTGGGCGAAAAAGTAAGGCCTGAAAACGTAACAGGCTCAGCGGATGTTTCCATAAAAACAGCATTGGTATTCACGTATTCTTTATCTTCAAAGTTAACCGTATACCATTTGCCGTTTGTAAGGGTAGCAGAGTTATTAGAACCTCCTTGATGTGTATATTCTTGAATGGTATTTATTACCACAGTAGTATTTGCCCATTTGTTATTGGAATATCCATCAGTAGGGCCGCTTGTAAATAACCAATCGTATGTTCCACCTGTTATATCTCCTCCACTTGCTGCAACCTGAATTGTTGTATGATAATGTGCAGTGCCCATTGCCCTACGAGTAATTTCCCCTCCTGTTTGCTGGCTGCTACTCGCTAAACTTAGAACATCCGGAGGATTTGTCCACCCATCCCAACTTCCGGACATATTTAATCCCTCCGGTTCATGAATCTGCGCAATAAGAAGATTACCTCCCGAAGAAAGAAAAACAATCGCTAGCAGATAGACGGCGGCGTTTCTCATAGCTAAAAACGGTTTTTGTTTCTGTAATTTATCAAACTGAAAGTTAGCACTTTGAAATATAGAAAACAAAAAAATCGTCGCAATCGACACCGCAAACGTTTTCGGTGTGAATTTCGAAAATCACATGTGCAAAATGATGGAAACAATTATGGATGTCCGTTTTCGCACCTAAAGTAGATCCCATGGAATGAAAACCAATTGCTTTGCCCTGATCCGCCAGTTTGTTTTACCCAAAACCACAAAAAGCCCTTTAAAGAACGGAATTCGCGTGGAATCTAAGATTTCATCAGAAAAAATTCCTTTCCCTTCAATAATCGAAAAAATCAAACTATATTTGTTAACATGCCCAATTCATGAAAAATTGGGACGGTTCCGGCAGCAAAATATCATGCCGGAGAAACCATTGAGTTTTTAACGATGTGTTGTGACTTTAGGTAACGACCTTTTACAAATGATTGTTTGAAGGTAAACGGAAGCAATTATTGGGTCATTTCATGCACTAAATAAATACTATGACAGCAAAAATGAACATCTACGAAGCAATTAAGAAACGGATTTTGGTGCTCGACGGAGCCATGGGAACGATGTTGCAAGCCTACAACTTTCAAGAAGAGGATTATCATCACGAAACCATTCCGGAAAGTGGGATGCAATATAAAGGGAACAACGAATTGCTTAACATATCACACCCTGAGGCGGTTAACGAAATTCATAAAAAATACCTGGAAGCAGGAGCCGATATTATTGAAACCAACACGTTTAATGGAAATGCCATTTCGCAAGCCGACTACGGATTGGAAGGAATTGTGTATGAGTTGAACTTTCAGGGCGCAAAGCTGGCACGGCAGGCAGCCGATGAGTACAGCACCCCCGATCGCCCGCGGTTTGTAACCGGATCTATGGGACCGACCAATCAAACAGCCTCACTTTCGCCCGATGTATCGAACCCCGGATTTCGTAAAGTTACATTCGACGATCTGATGGAAGCATACAAAACTCAGGCTTCGGCACTTATCGATGGCGGTGTAGATGCACTTCTTATCGAAACCATTTTTGATACCCTCAATGCCAAGGCAGCAATTTTTGCCGTTGAACTGGTAAACGAAGAAAAAGGAACAAATATACCGGTAATGGTAAGTGGTACAATTACCGATGCCAGCGGTCGAACACTGAGCGGACAAACGTTAAAATCTTTTTACGCTTCAATGCAGCACGGCAATATTTTGTCGTTCGGACTAAACTGTGCATTGGGCGCCGATCAGCTTACGCCTTATGTGAAAGAATTATCGGAGTTGGCCACCAAGTTTACCAGCGCCCACCCAAATGCGGGTTTGCCCAATGAGTTGGGCGAATACGATCAGTCGGCCAAAGAAATGGCACAACTTATTGAAACATACCTAAAAAAAGGCTGGCTCAATATTGTGGGCGGATGCTGTGGTACACGCCCCGACCACGTGAAAGCCATTGCTGAAGTGGCGCAGAAATATGCTCCGCGTAAAATTCCGGAACAGAAAAAAATTACCAGAATAAGTGGGCTCGAAGCCTTGGAAATCACCCCTGAAATTAATTTTGTCAATATTGGTGAACGTACAAACGTGGCCGGTTCGCGAAAATTTGCCCGCCTTATACGCGAAGAAAAATACAATGAAGCCCTCGACGTGGCACGCAACCAGGTAGAAGACGGCGCACAAGCCATTGATGTGTGTATGGACGATGCCATGCTCGACGACGAGGCTGCAATGGTTAATTTCCTTAACCTGATTGCCACCGAACCAGATATTGCGCGCGTACCCATCATGGTCGACTCGTCGCGCTGGAACGTTATTGAAGCCGGACTGAAATGCATTCAGGGAAAATCCATCGTTAATTCCATTAGCCTGAAAGAAGGCGAAGCGGATTTTATCGAAAAAGCCAAACTCATTAAGCGCTATGGTGCAGCCACTGTAGTGATGCTTTTCGACGAGCAAGGCCAAGCCGACACCTATGAACGGAAAATCGAAATTGCCAAGCGTGCATATGACGCTCTGGTAGAAAAAGCCAACTTCCCTCCCGAAGATATTATTTTCGATCCCAACGTATTGGCCATTGGTACGGGTATGCGGGAACACAATAATTATGGGGTAGATTTTATTCGTGCATGCAAGTGGATAACCGAGAACCTACCGCACGCCAAAATTAGTGGCGGTATCAGCAACCTATCATTTTCATTCAGAGGAAACAACACGGTGCGCGAAGCCATCCACTCCGTATTTTTATATCATGCCATTAAAGCCGGATTAACCATGGGTATCGTCAATCCCGGATTATTACAGGTTTACACCGATATCGATCCCGATTTATTGACCCTTACGGAAGATTTAGTACTGAATAAACGCGCCG
>JAWOEM010000248.1:0-10143 GCA_046482785.1 Salinivirgaceae bacterium | reverse complement strand
CACAAGGCGAGGCATTTACGTACGGCGAAGGTAGCGGAGGCAAAGGCGGATTGGGATTTACTGCTGACATCCTATATCATTTGGAAATGTTTGACAACAAACTTGCCGCAGGTTTTGTGTACAACGGGGCTATTTTAGTAGGAGGAAGTTCGTCCGACAACAATGTCGACTTCGACATGTATAATCTTGGGCTTCGAGGTGTAAAAGGCCAGTACAGTTTTTTTAGTAGCGATGTAACTCCCTACGTAGCGTTTTCTACCGGCGTAACGCGCCTAGAGGTGCCAGAAGTCACTGAAGGTGGCGGCGTTAAAGCGGAAGGAAATTCATCATATTCATTTGGAATGGCACCGGAAGTTGGCTTAAAGCTTAGTGGATTCATTATCTCGGCCATGTACTTAACACCCATGACTTATGAAACCTGGGCTGGAGAGAAAGAAACTGCCGGTTCATTGCAGATTTCAATAGGTTGGCGTGCCGGGTTCGATCTATAGAAAAACAGGCACAAAAAACGTTACATAATTAGACAAATCAAAAGCGACTAAAGGCTGGCCTTTAGTCGCTTTTGATTTTTATATACCGGCAAACTTACTGCAGCTTAGCTTTCACAATATCGGCAATCAGTTTTCCGTCGGCTCGGCCGGCCATCGCTTTATTGGCCATTCCCATTACTTTCCCCATATCTTTCATAGATTCAGCACTCGTATCGGCAATAATTTGCTCAATTTTGGCTGTAATATCGGCTTCTGACATTTGCTCGGGCAAAAACTCCCGTATAATTCCTGCTTCGAATTCCTCTTGTTCGGCCAATTCTTGCCGATTTTCTTTCCGGTAAATTTCGGCAGAATCTTCGCGTTGCTTCACAAGCTTTTGCAGCATTTTTAACTCTGTTGCTTCATCGATCGAATCGCCGGCACCGGCTTTTGTTTTTTCTTGAAGGATAGCATTTTTTATAGCCCGAATTGCTTCCAACTTGGGCTTATCTTTGGCCTTCATGGCCTCTTTCATTTTTTGTGTAATATTTGCTTCTAAACTCATAATAATTACAATTAGTCATTATGTTTATTCAAATACGAATTTTCTTTGGTGATCTTGGGGCCATCTTCATCATTGCTTAAAGAATAACTCGATACCTCATCGCTGTCATCGTCTGTACATTTGGAAATTTTGGTTTTTCTTCGCATATAGGCAGGTACATTCTCCATTTCGAGAATTTCCTCATCGGTCCATCTCGTTTTTCCGGGTTGCACTCCACGAGCTTCTCGTTCTACTTTACGATTACTACCACGTGGATTTGCCGGCGGCACCGAATACGAATCATCATCGTTTAACATTTCGTCGGAATCGTCAAAATCCAGCGTATGAACTTTCACTTCTTCTTCCGGCTCTTGCTGGGGTTCTTCTACCTCTGCCTGATCTTTTGGATCGGCTTTCATGGTGAGTTTCTGGATTTGGGCAGCTTTTTTGGCATAAATCTCAGGAATTACATCAGTATCGAAGCCGGTAGCAATAACAGTAACACCAACCTTATCGCCAAGTTGCGGATCTGAACTTAAGCCCCAAATTACATCGGCATTTTGTCCGGCGGCATCCTGTGCAAAATCGGTAATTTGACCAATTTCATCCATGGTAACCTCATCGGCTCCGGACGTAATGTGCAACAGCATATTTTGGGCTCCGTGAATGTCGTTATTGTTGAGCAATGGCGACGACAAGGCTTTTTCAATGGCCTTAATGGAGCGGTTTTCCCCTTCTGCCACGGCACTTCCCATAAGTGCAACGCCACTATTATTCATTACGGTATACACATCTTCGAAGTCGACATTTACAACGCCTTCTACCGTAATAATTTCGGCAATACCCTTGGCAGCAGTGGTTAAAATATTATCGGCATGTCCAAAAGCTTGCAAGGCCGGTGAGTTGCCATGAATTTCGCGCAGTTTCTCGTTATTGATTACAAGAAGCGAATCGACATGTTCTTTCATGCGTTCAATGCCATCAATAGCTTGGTTAATTCTTCGTTTTCCTTCAAATAAAAAAGGGATGGTAACAATTCCAATGGTTAGAATTCCTCTTTTTTGAGCCTCTTCGGCAATTACAGGAGCTGCGCCGGTACCGGTACCACCGCCCATTCCGGCAGTAATAAAAATCATTTTGGTATTGCTCCCCATTGCGTTCCCAATTTCCTCCAGACTTTCAATGGCGGCTTGTCGGCCTTTTTCCGGCTTGCTTCCGGCTCCGCGCCCCCCGGTGAGCGATTCGCCCAACTGAACTTTCACGGGCACAGGGCTTTTAGCCAAATCTTGCGAATCAGTATTGCATACAACAAAATCAACTTCGTTAATTCCTTGTTCGTACATATAATTGACAGCGTTTCCGCCGCCTCCCCCAACACCAATCACTTTAATTATTGATGATTTGTTTTGTGGCAAATCAAATTGCATCAGATTATTTTCATTCATAAGCGATTCTTTTCCGCATTCAACATAACACTCATCATTAAGTTTATCGGCTGTAAATCCACTTTTTCAAGTCAACTACTTCAACAGATAAAGGTGTATTGCTAAATTTCATATTCCGAGTATACGGATATTTGTATTTATTTCTATTAACTATAACCTCAATGAGACAATTTCTTTTAAAATGCTTCGCCTTTTTGGCATTAACCCATATTGGTATCATTTACATCGAACAAGCGCCCAAAAGCCTCGTTCAATTTGGCTCCGAGCCCTTTTATAGTAGCTCCTTTTTTCGATTCATTATCTACACTGGGGTGTTCATCCATCGCCCCCTCCTGCTCCTCTTCTTTATCTATTTCAAACAGGGCTTCATTTACATTCCCGTCCTCATGTTCTTCCTGGTCGGCAGCTCCTTCCATAATTAGACCTATGGCGGTGGCAAGCGAAGGGCAGCTTACAGAACCTACCTCTTCACTGGTAACAGCAACACGAGGCTTTCCAACACGTGTTACAAGGCCTGATTTATGTGACAACAGTTGTGGCAAATTCTTCAACAAAGCTCCCCCACCGGTAATAACAATTCCGCCTCCCAAATAAGAAGTTAGCCCATTGGCCTCAATTTGGTAAATCGCATGCTCAATAATTTCTTCCATTCGAGCCTGAATAATTCCGGCCAGATGTATAAAAGATATTTCGAGATTATCGTTACGGTTGATTCCGGGTATTTTTACTACTTTATTTCCGTCGCTTTTCGATGGCAACACTCTACCATATTCTTTTTTTAGCCTTTCGGCATAACGTCCTACAATTTTACAACCTTCTTTTATATCGTTAGTAACGGAGAACCCACCCAGTGGAATTACAGATGTATGCACAATTTTATTTTCACGATAAATGGCCAAATCGGTTGTACCGCCGCCAATATCGAGCATAGCCACACCGGCTTCGAGCTCATCAGCAGTCAACACGGCACGGGAAGACGCTAATGGTTCTAAAATTAATTTTTTAACATTCAACCCAACACGCGTCACACATTTTTTAATGTTGTTTCCGGCGCTTACCTTACCAATTACAACGTGAAAATTGCCTTCGAGGCGCTTTCCTGCCACTCCAACGGGATTATCGACCCCTTGCATATGATCGACAGTGTAGGACTGAGGTAGCACGTGAATAATTTCCTCCCCCATTTCAACAGACGTATTATAAATCTGATCCATAAGATCTTTTGTGTGAGCAGCTGTTATTTCATCCTCGTCGGCGCCCAGCTGCACATAGCCGCTGGTAGGCTGCGAATGAATATGCCCTCCGGCAATTCCCACATACACATCTTGCATTTTCATGCCGGCGCTTTCCTCTGCCTGCCGCACGGCCTCTCGTATACTTTCTACCGTTTTACCGATATTTAATACTTCGCCTCTTCGAACACCTTCTGAGTAGTGTTTTCCAACGCCGAGTATTTCAAATTTTCCACTATCGGTTTTACTACCAATAATTGCCACAATTTTGGTGGTACCGATGTCAATTGCCGAAATAATTTTGTTTTTTTGTGCCATCGTAAAATCTATCTTTTTGTACAAACTACCTGATTCTTATATTTCAAATTAACCCGGCTGTATTTATTCCAGCCTAAGTTACTAAAACCCTTATAATAAATAACCTTGAGTTTAATAAATTTATGCTCAAGTTGCGAAATATCTCCAAATTCTATTACATGCGTTCCCACTTTGGGAATAATTTCAAATTCATTTTTATTAACATACACCTGTTCTACCATTCTGCGCAACAAGCTATCGTTATAAATATAGCTTAATAAACGAAACGTTTCGTCGAGCATAGTGTTTGATGCTCCTTGCTGCGAAACCAAAGTATCAATTGTAATGGCTCTGTTCCCGGGTAGTTTTTGATAAATATCGCCCGAAACTACCGGTACACGGGCTGTGTAATTGGGCGAAAGCGGCAGCAAATGCCCTTCTTCTCCCAAATAATAGCTATGCCCTGTTTTAGTTACAATACGTGCAATGGGCTTTCTTTGCTCTAATTCGAGGTGAAAATCTCCATTAATATCAGCGTAAGCTACGGCTTTTGCAATCATTGGCATATTATTCAGCACGGTGCGCTCTGCCTGATGCGACTCTATTTGAAAAACAGAATAGCCCCAGAGCTTCATCTCCATCGTTTTTAGTAAGCTTACAACTTCTTGCGGCTGAACAAACTTCTGCCGGGCACTATCGACGATTTCCACATGCACATTTTCGCACAGCACATCATTCATGTTACCCGTCACAAAACTGAGTGTAACCATCATGTACAGCAAAATGCCCAACAGCGTAATATGTTTTCTTACAAATTCCAAATATATTAATTTAAATGTTCTTTTATTTCTTCTGTCCAATGTCCAATATCTCCGGCGCCCATACTTATAAATACTTCGGGCCGATTTTCATCCAACGCTTGTAGAAGCATTTCTTTTGTAACAACTTTAACTTTCTCCGAATCCATCTCGTTGGCAATAAGTTGACTATTCACCCCTTCGATAGGCTGCTCCCGTGCCGGATAAACGGGCAGCAAAAGTACAAAGTCTGCCAGACTTAACGAAGCAGAAAACGCGGAATAAAAGTCGCGGGTTCGACTAAAAAGATGCGGTTGAAAAGCCACAACAACTTTCTTGTCGGGATAAGCCGCTCGTGCAGACATAATACAGGCCTCTACTTCTGCCGGGTGATGTGCATAATCGTCTATATAGACCGTTGGTTGCAATAAATGGACTTCAAATCGGCGCTCTACGCCTTTCAATGACAATAACCCGGCGCCTAACTCTCGATTAGAGATCCCGGCAAGCAAGGCTAATGATGCGGCAGCCACGGCATTTTCAAAATTATATGTACCCGGTAGCCACAATCGCAAATCAGACACGAGCCCTTGCGGAGTATTCAAACCAAACAAATACTCACCATCAACATACTGTACATCGACAGGATGATAATCGGATAGTGAATCGAGCCCATAGGTTAGGCATTGGCTGGCTTTGTAAATTAAATGTTTTACAGAATGATGAACCACTACCACTCCATTGTTGCGGCGCGTAATATCGACAAATTGGTTAAATGCTTCAATAATTTTTTCGTGTGTTCCGTAAATATCAAGATGGTCGGCATCGATACTGCTGATAAGCGCTATTGCCGGAGTAAGCTGCAAAAATGAACGGTCGTATTCATCAGCTTCAATTACAGTGTACGGCGCATTTTCATGCAGCAGCAAATTGGTTTTATAATTGGCCGAAATACCGCCTAAAAAGGCGTTACACTTTCGCTTACTTTGATACAGCAGGTGTGCAGTAAAGGTTGAGATACTGGTTTTTCCGTGGGTTCCGGCCACGGCTATACCTTTCATCATTTCGGTAACTTTACCCAGAAGTCCGGCACGTTTAACAAGCTCAAACCCGTTTTGCCTAAAATGGTTTAAAATGACATTATCGGAAGGAATAGCAGGCGTATAAACAACCAATGTGGTTGCGGGATTATCAAAATCGGCAGACACAGTTTCGGGATTATCGGTATAGGAAACAGAAATACCCTCGGATTCCAAAGCGCTGGTAAGCTTCGTCTTCGTAAGATCGTACCCGGCGACATTGTATCCGCGAAAAGCATAAAACCGCGCTAAAGCACTCATTCCAATACCGCCAACACCTACAAAATATATGTTTTTCTGTCTATTCACAATAAAAATATCTATTCAAATTAATGCCTAAAAATGTTATTCTATTAAAAAACCTCCGTACGCGCACCATAAATTCTAACTAAAAAGCGCACCGATTAGGTTATAATTCTATTCCGGCCAGTTTAAGAATTTCTCTAGCAATTAGCTCATCGGCATTTGTAAATGCCATGCTTTTCATGTTTTTGCCCATTTCCTCTGCCACTTCGGGCTTATCGAGCAGTAGTTCAATTTTCTCTACCAATCCATCTTTGGCTTGGCTATCGGGCAAAAGAATGGCTGCATTCTTATCGGCCAAAGCCTTTGCATTATGGGTTTGATGATCCTCAGCCACATTGGGACTAGGTATAAATATGGACGGTTTTCCCATAATGCTTAATTCGGCAATGGTTCCGGCACCGGCACGAGCTACAACCACATCGGCAACAGCATAGGCATGCTCCATATTTTCGATAAACTTGGTTAGAATAATATCATCGCTTACCTGAAATCCTAATCGACAGGAAAATTCTTTGAAATAAAGACTACCACATTGCCAAAGCAACTGGATGCCACGTTCTTTAAAGAAGTCGATATTTTTATAAACCGCTTCGTTGAGCGATCGTGCACCGAGGCTACCACCGGTTACAAAAACCACTTTTTTATGGCAATCGATTCCAATAGATTGGCATGCCGCTTCCCGCGATATTTGCGATGAGACCAGTGAGCTTCTGACCGGGTTTCCGGTCACTACAATTTTTTCGGCCGGGAAAAACCGTTCCATATTAGGATATGCGACACAAATTTTTTGTGCTTTTTTGCTCAACAGCCTATTGGTAATACCTGCGTAACTATTTTGTTCCTGAATAATGTACGGAACATTGCGCTTACCGGCAACCCTGAGTACAGGGCCACTGGCATACCCACCAAACCCCGCGGCCACATGAGGTTCAAAATCACGTACCAGTCTTTTTGAACGCCGTAGCGCCTTTCGAAGACACCCGAAAAACTTAAATATTTTTAACGATGGTTTTCGGGGAAAACCCATCACAGGCAATCCGGTAATGGGATAGCCGGCATCGGGAATTTTTTTCATTTCCATTTTGCCTTCGGCGCCCACAAACCGAATATCCACATCAGAATAGAGCTCCTTAAGCTTGTTGGCTGTAGCCAATGCAGGAAAAATATGTCCACCTGTGCCACCGGCACTAAATATCACTCTGATCGTCTTCATCGGGTTCAGTATTTTGAGTTTGACTTGTTCGCTTCTTGTTATCCATCTGTAGGCTGCGACTTACACTTAAAATTATTCCCATTTGCACACTGGAAATGAGCAACGATGTACCCCCCATGCTCACAAACGGAAGTGTTTGCCCGGTTACCGGGAAAATTCCGACACTTACAGCCATGTGCACAAATGCCTGAATAACCATTAAAATCATCATTCCCGCCACCATAAGCGCAGGGCCTACGCGCTTACATTTTCGCACAATGGCAGCCGTTCGGAAAAATAGAATTAGAAATAAGGAGATAACAAAAAATGCTCCTGCAAAGCCTGTCTCCTCTATAATAATTGCAAATATGAAATCGGAATATGGGTGTGGTAAAATATTACGTTGTACGCTATGCCCCAACCCCTTGCCTGTTAATCCTCCACTGGCGATAGCTATTTTGGCCTGATTCGACTGAAAGTTGCCGTCACTGTCACCATCAACAAAGTTTTCGATACGATTTTTCCATGTTCCAATTCGACTATCGGAATCAGACACCATGGCCACAAGAACAAATAGCGTGAGAGCAAGTATTGCAACCCCGGCCAATGCAAGCAAATGTTGTATTTTCACACGACCGATATACATCAACACCACAGCACTAACAAATAACAAGGCAGCTGTGGAAAAATCGGACGGTAAAATAAGCGCGCAAATAAATGCAACAGGAATTATAAGTCTCCGAAACCCTTTATTAAAATCGTCGATGGTTTGCTGTCGCGATGCTATAAGGGCAGCCAGGTAAAGCATCAACGAGAGCTTTGCAAAATCGGAAGTTTGAAAGGACAAGTTAAGAATAGGCACTGTAATCCAGCGACTTGCCTGATTTAGCGTTAACCCCCCAACCATGGTATAAATAAGCAATGGGATGGAAATATAAAAAAACAATTTCGACAATCGTAACAGCATGGTATAACGCACCATGTGTACAAAGTACATAATCGCGAAGCTAATAAGCATGAACATAAAGTGGCGCATGAGAAAATACTGCGTATTGCCTCCGAACCTCTTATATGCAAGTGTTCCGGTGGAACTATAAACCGCAAAAAGCGACACAATGCTCAATAAGAACACAATAATCCACACGCCTTTATCGCCCTGTAATATGTCAAAAATTCCTTTTTTCACGTATTGACCTTTATCGTATCGTTATTCTTAAAAATATTATAAATCGCGAACGCCCAACTTAAATTGATTACCTCTATCTTCGTAATTATCGAACAAATCGAAACTGGCACAAGCAGGCGAAAGCAGCACACAATCGCCTTTCTTAGCAGACCGGAATGCAGCTCGCACAGCATCTTCCATATTGGATGTCTCCACAATTTCAGGTACTTTATTCTTAAAATATTGAACAATCGGTTGGTTATTGACACCCACACAAACAATGGCTTTTACCTTTCGACGCACCAATGCATCAAGCTCACTGTAATCGTTTCCTTTATCAATTCCTCCCACAATCCAAACAGTGGGTTTACGCATACTTTCGAGAGCATACCAAGTAGAATTTACATTTGTAGCTTTAGAGTCGTTAATAAATTCTACACCACGAACATAAATAAATGGTTCCAATCGGTGTTCAACACCGGCAAAAGAGGTAAGGCACTCCCTTATCTTATCGTTGGAAATGCTCAACACGTCGGCTACAATGCCGGCCGCCATGCCATTGGCAGCATTGTGTTTCCCATCCAGCGCAAGTTTTGTATAAATCATATCGAAATTTGAATTTACTGCTTTAAAAATTATGCGATCGTTATCCAGCCAGGCACCCGCATTAAGTTGCTTTTGAGTTGAAAATTGCAATTGCTTAGCGTGTCCGGCATTTTTTTGCAAATGGTGATGTATCGTTTGATCGTCGGCACTAAAAATAAAATAGTCGTCGACAGTTTGGTTTTGTGTAATTCGAAACTTTGAAGCAATGTATTCTTCAAAATTATTATTATATCGATCGAGGTGATCGGGAGTTATATTCAGCAAGAGTGCAATATTACATCGGAAAGATGTCATTCCATCGAGCTGAAAACTACTGAGTTCAATTACGTAATAATCAAAATTTTGGTTTGCAACCTGGCGCGCAAAACTTCTTCCCACATTTCCGGCAAGACCAACCTTTAGCCCTGCCAATTTCAACATTTCGTATATCCACAAAGTAGTAGTCGTTTTTCCATTACTTCCGGTTATTCCAATCATAAATGCGTTAGTGTACCGTCCGGCGAATTCAATTTCAGAGATTACTTCAATTCCTTTTGCCAGCGCCTCACGTACAATTGGAACAGTATCCGGAATACCAGGACTTTTCACGATAGTATTAGCGCACATTATTTTCGATTCGGTATGCTGGCCTTCTTCGAAGGAAATTTGATGCCATTCCAACTCTTCTTTGTAGCCATGTTTAATTGATCCAAAATCAGACACCCACACTTCAAACCCTTGCTTTTTTGCAAGAATAGCTGTCCCCACGCCACTTTCGCCGGCTCCTAAAATTGCTATGTATGGTTTATTCTTATTCATCTCTTTGGATTTTAAACTATTGGCATTAATATATTCACTACCTGATTTTTAGTGTTAAAATGGTTAAAACGGCCAGCAACAAACCTACAATCCAGAAGCGAGTTACAATTTTTGCTTCGGGCATGCCTGCTTTCTGGTAATGATGATGAAGAGGTGCCATATTGAATATGCGTTGGCCCTCACCAAATTTTTTACGGGTGTACTTGAACCAT
>JAWOEM010000179.1:0-3163 GCA_046482785.1 Salinivirgaceae bacterium | reverse complement strand
CCTTCGTTGAAATCATGCCACCAGTAAAGGGTGCTGTCGAAGAAGCCCCTCTCACCTTTTTTCTCCTCCTCCCAGCTCTTGCCGAAGTCCTTCATTATCTCAGCATCTGTGCTCCCTGCGTGCTCTGCCATGAATTCACCCAAGTCTTGGTGCTTTGTGCTTGTTATGGTTTTCATAAAAGTCCATCGCCTAAAGCCTTTATACAGCCGTGGTTTTTTGGGAGTGTCTTTTTTAAGCGATGCCATAAGCATACGTGTGTTTACGCTGTAGAAGAATTGGTAAAGCTTGGCAAGTTTCCATTTATGGAGTTTTTTATAATGCTCATATTCGGTTACGGAAGTTTCTGCTACTATTTCGTCGCTAATTTTATTGAGCCATTCCGTAACCTGTTTAAGATGCTTCCGGTTGTGCGCCAAAAACCGTTTGTTTGTGAGAAAAGTATGGGTCGATAACGGATTGTCGATGTGAATAATGGGAATTGTATTGTCTTTTAACTCAAAATAGTACGGTAACATCCATTGGGGTTCATCAATTTCGGGCACCGGAAACTGTAAGAATAGCCCGCGGGGCATTAGTAAGTTATTTGTATTTAGATGAAAATAGGGGTATTGACTGCGTTCGTCGGCATGGTAGGTGTAAAAATTATGTTTAGCGTACCAGTGCAAATGGTATTCGGACTCCGGCTTTTTGCCAATGGCCGTTATTCCTCCACACACAACCAATCCGGGCTGCATAACTTCAATATAATTTTGCAAGTATTTTCGTTGAGTGATGTGCAAATCTCCATTAATAAACAAAAGATATGAACCATTCGCATTTTTAGCCAAAATGTATTTTATTTGTCCATCCGATAGTGCTTCATCAATTGAAATATAGTTAGCTTCAACATGTTTTGCCGCCATTTCATTCGCTTCTTTACAAGACGTTTCGGAGCACGAATCGGCAATATTTATTTCTGTTTTAAGCTCAAGCATTTGGCGCTGCTCGTGTAATCGGTTGAGCAGGGGAGCAATATTCGATTTGGTGTTGGTAATACAAATGCTTAGCATGTTAACTAATTTATTCTCTCGTATAAACGATATTTATTGAGAGGGTTTACAGGTACAAATATAGGGATTGTAATGAAATAAGTTAACAGCTTTAAGAAAGTAATTTTGTTGTTTTAGGCACGTAAAATCAGAAAATAAAAATATGAAAACACATGTGATTTTTATCCTGTGGGATGATTAAAAAATTCCACAAGCACATTTCAAATGAACGAATACTTGTGGAATTTTGGTATCAACATGGTAATAGAGATGTTTTTCTTGTTTATAAACGTATGTATGTTTAATCCAAAGAATAAAATTTCTACTATTAACGGTCGTTAAATTCGCGGGGTGGACGCGCTTCGTTAACAATCATTTTCCGTCCTTCGTACTCCGATTCGTGCAGAGCTTCAATGGCAGAGCGTGCTTCGTCGTCGTTTTGCATTTCAATAAATCCGAAACCTTTCGAGCGACCACTCATTTTGTCGGTAATGACTTTAACTGACTCAACCTGTCCGTAATCTTCAAATACAGTTTTCAGGTCGTCTTCTTTAACCTTGTAATTAAGGTTGCCTACATAAATGTTCATTGTGAAAAAATTTAAATTAGAAAAGAACTGTTTAATCGCGAAACCCAATTCGATTGCTCAAAATGAGTTCCTTTTAAAAGTGTACCGTATGTAAGGTATTTAATATTCATTTTTTTTGTTTAACCTAATGTAAGCAAGTTACAACGAAAGAATTGTAAAAACAAAAAAAATATAATGCAGTTATTGGAGCCTTATTACACGCACTATTTGTCTTTTACGAGTCGGAACCCATGCATAAAATAGTTAGTATACTCGCCTACGCTAATGCGGAAACTTAATCGACACGATTTTTTCTGGTCGCCCCAACTGCCGCCTCGTAAAACTCTCGAATCGCCGCTTTTTGGTCCTTTGGGATTATTGACTTCCGAAATTCCGTAGTAATCGCGAGAGTACACATCGTTACACCATTCGTAAACATTTCCACTCATATCGTAAATGCCCAGTTCATTGGGTTTTTTGCGTCCGACGTGCATCGTTCCGTGCTTTTCGTAAAACTGCGCACTTTCATCAGATTTGGTGTTTTCAAAGTACCAGGCCACATCGTCCAAATTATTACTTCCGCTATACGTATAATAGTTGCTTTTCTGTCCGCCGCGTGCGGCATATTCCCATTCGGCTTCGGTAGGTAGCCTGCCGCCTGCCCATTGGCAAAATGCTTTTGCGGCAAAGTAACTTACTTCTACCACCGGATAATTGTCCATGCCTTCTGCAGGCACAAACTTCTCATTTACAAAGTTTATTTGACTCAACTTTTGGTCGGAGTTTACGAGTTGTTTGCCTTCTTTAAATGCTGCTTCACCTGCATTTTTGCTATTTAAAAATGCACAGAATTGGGCGTTAGTTACTTCGTATTTTCCAATATAATAGTCGCTAAGTTTAACTTCGTGCGCCGGAATTTCGTCTTCGGCGCATTCGTATTGTTCTGCGGTGCAACCCATTTCAAATGAGCCACCTTCTACTGCAACCATTTCTATGGTTGTACCTCCCAATTCCAGAGTGTAATTATCAAAAGCCGGAGTAGGAGTGGAGTATCCAAAAATTCGGTCGAAAATGCCAACTGGTACATTTCCGGTTTGTTGGGGAAACAAGTTTTGATTAAATCCACATATTATCAGTAAGATAAGACCCGGCAATACATTTTTATTTATCACGAATAACGGTTTTTGCGGTTATGAAATACAACCGTAAATGTACAATCTTTTTTGTTCAAAACCTTTTTCGATTATCGTATTGTACCTAAATTCCGCACGGATTTAATTTTTCAAGGTCAAAATCCGTGCGGAATTTAGGTTAACCCCGATTTAGAAAATCACTCATTTGGGTGAAGAATGAAACCGAATGAGATGATTTACTTAATCGAATTCGCAAGGAATACAAAGATATATTGTATAATTCTTTGCGGATTTTGGGTTGTACAAAACCTTTTTCCTTAGCATTTCGCACTTGCGTGGATATTGTATTGACTATTAATATACTACATCGCAGTGCAAGTTTTAGTATGTAAGATTCGAAAGCAAACCGTAAATTTTAATTTTTATGCTTGCAG
>JAWOEM010000175.1:0-2915 GCA_046482785.1 Salinivirgaceae bacterium | reverse complement strand
GCACAACGACCGTCAAAATTATAACAGCCCGCGCAAAATCAATGCACTGGTTATTACTCCCACTCGCGAATTGGCCATTCAAATTGGCGAAAGTTTTTCTACCTATGGAAAACATACCGGAATTAAGAACACGGTAGTATTTGGAGGCGTGGCTCAACGAGCACAAACCCAAGCTCTTAGTAGAGGGGTCGATATTCTTGTGGCTACTCCGGGGAGGTTGTTAGATTTAATGAATCAGGGTTTTATTCGACTAAAGGATGTGGAGTATTTCGTTCTGGACGAAGCTGATCGCATGCTCGATATGGGTTTTATTAATGATATTCGAAAGATTATTGAAAAATTGCCATCCAAAAGACAGTCGCTATTCTTTTCGGCTACCATGCCTGATAACATAGTGGCGCTATCGAAAAAAATATTGCACAATCCGGTAAAAGTTGAGATCAGTGCCGTTTCTTCCACTGCCGATACGCTTCAGCAATACCTCTATTATACCAATAAGCAAGATAAGAAACACCTTTTGCTGCATATACTCAAAGATAAAGACATTGCTCAGGTATTACTCTTTTCGCGTACGAAACATGGAGCAGACAGAATAGCAAAGCATTTGAGTAAGAAAAATATCCTTAGTGCTGCAATACACGGCGATAAGGCACAAAACCAGCGGCAAAAAGCCCTGAATAAGTTTAAGGATGGAGAAATTAGAGTTCTCGTGGCAACCGACATTGCCGCAAGGGGTATCGACATCGATAAGCTTAAATATGTAATTAATTATGATATTCCTAACCTACCAGAAACATACGTGCACAGAATTGGAAGAGCCGGAAGAGCCGGCGATGAGGGGATATCCATATCTATTTGCGAACCGGAAGAGAATGCTTTTGTAAAAGATGTTGAAAAGTTGATAAACAAGCGCATAGAGGTTATCAAAGACAATCCTTTTCCGCAAACGGATAAGCCGATGAATAATGCGGAAAAGAAAGAGGTTGCCAAAGAGAAAGCAAAACGGAAACAAGAGTTTTTCGCAAACAAAAATAAAAAACAGGAAAAAGGCACTCAAGCAAAACCGAAGCGGAATTTTAGGAAGTAGGTTTGTTCAGATTAAGTTCTTGAGCATGGAAAATAATTCACGAGCGGAAGAAAAAGGATCGCAAAAATTTGCCACCAAATAAAAAAGGTTATCATAATGTTTGTATTTGCTCAGGTTTGATGTTTCTGGTAAGTTGAAGAGATTTTTGTTTTTAGCAAGACAAAAAATGTGTTTTAAATACAGATAAACATCAAGTTTTCTATGGTCTGCTTCAACTTTGGTAATGCCCCATCCATCACCAAAATCTAAAAAATTTGAAAAAATCTTTTGTAAAATTCATCATTCTATTTTTTCCCTAAATTACATCTTTCCATTAAAATTGTAGTAGAACCTATACCAAACTCATATGTTTATTGTGAGCGAAAATCACTTAATTTGTTTTCATAAAAAACTTAGACACTGCAAGTACTAATGTGCACCGTGACTTACATACCGCCAACGCAGAAAAGGGCTTTCGTGCTTACTTCAAACCGCGACGAACTGGAGTTACGTCCAACGTTGCCTCCCGAGATTTATACTTATGACAACTGCAAATTGATTTTTCCCAAAGATGGAAAAGCAGGTGGTTCGTGGATTGCCATAAGCGATAAGGGAAACATAAATTGCCTGCTCAATGGTGGATTTATTCCCCACAGCAAAGAGGAGCATCATACGCAAAGTAGGGGTACTATTTTGGTAGATTTTACACTTTCTGCACTGAGTACAAATGCATACTTTGCCCAAAAAGATTTGCGCGCAGTAGAACCGTTTACCATTGTCGCCCTGAACCAAAGTAACGGAACCATGCAAAATCTTGCAACGTTTATTTGGGATGGAAATCAAAAGCATTTTCGACAATTGGATATCTGCAGCCCCCATATTTGGTCGTCGGTTACCCTGTATAATGAAGACCAGCGGAATGCCAAAAAAGAATGGTTTGACCGATTTTATGAAGAGCACAAAAGTTCCATAACCAAAGATAAAATCCTTGATTTTCATTCGGGTAATCCTACAAACGATCACCCAATAGGCTTAGTCACCAGCCGAGAAGGTGGATTGAAAACGGTAAGTATTACTCAGGTTTCAATGTCGAAAGATAAGATGCAAATGAGCTATTTCGACCTGATGAACAGCTCCCTGCGAGAAATTGAATTGTAAAACGGAGGGGGAATAGTTGGTTTTGTATTGTTTTGATTTGGGTTTAAGGTGTTTTTAACCAATTAGTTGGTGGTTCTGCTTCAGGGCATTTAGGTGCGAATAAAGATATATGGGTTCGGCCTAAACTGTTTGGTAATCATAATAAATTTTAAAAATGCCCGCATCTGCCATTAAAATAAAACCTAAGTTGAGTGGTTTGCCTCTTATTTTTAATCCAAGGTGAAGATAGGTTTGTACCCATTTGGGTGCTCCGGAGCACAAAACAGGAAGAGGAGGAGAACCGAAAAACGAATCGGTTTATTTTACCGGCTGAGACAAATGTCTCTATAAAAGTGAACAGCATTACGGGTCAAATGATTTTTTTTAGTAATTTTATTGGAGTTAAAAATAACGTTTTTAATATCTCCTTAGGCTGGCGGTTCGAACGTTGTGTTTTTTTGCCATTGAAGCTACTGTTGTTTCAATGCCTGCTTAACGTATAAGTCTACGTAATTTTCAGAGTTTTGCATAGCAGTAAAATGTAAGCGTAGCCTTAGCTAAGTGGAACTTTAAATGCAAACCAAAGCCGTAAAAATCAAGACCATGTCCGTAAGGTTATGCTTGATATAACGTTGGGAGAATTATTTGTTTTGCATCAAATTAGGGGTCAATATATGAAAAGAAATGTCCGCGATCTTATCGACTTAGAGAA
>JAWOEM010000385.1:0-4135 GCA_046482785.1 Salinivirgaceae bacterium | reverse complement strand
TAAGAGAAAGTCAAATATCTTTGTCCATTTCCACCCTTCCGGCAAGTTCTTTGCATTTTCCTTTTTATAGGTCTTTATTGGCTCGGCGGCCATGGGTGAATGAGACGGACGGCCGTCAGTCTTTACGGTCTTTTCTCGCCAATCTTTCGTCAACTCCCCCTCAAACGCTTTTTTCAACACCGCCTGCCGATATACTTTCAATTGCTCCTGTGCTTTTTTCAGGTCGGCAATGCCTTTGTCGAGCGAGGCAAAGAGGTTTTCGATTTTGTGGACGATGGCGCGTTGGATGGGGAGGGGGGCTAATGTTGTGTTTAAGTTTTCAATTTTTGTTGCTGAAATATTTGGTTGTGCTCCACCATAAGCATCCTTCTCAATATCTCTTTTTAATGAGTATAGAAGGTAAAAAATATAATTTTTGTTGACATGTTTTGAGGTGTGAGGAATTAGATTGCCAACACGCTGATTTTGATATGCTTTCTCATTAGATTTATAAACTCCAAATTTACCAGTTGTGGCACCAGACATTGCAATTAAAATGTCTCCATTTTGTACAATATAATTTTCATATTCTTCATTTTCTTCAATTCTTTTTGCTTCAGAGCTATCAACTTTCCATTCTTTTATATCTCCAATTCTTAATACAGGAATACCGACGTTGGAATATTTACTGCTTTTAAAAGCATATCCATTTTTAAGTCTTAACAAATCACCTAATTTGCAATTTTTCCAATCCTCTCTCATAACAAAACTTCCGGTTTAGGCATTTCATTCGTCTAAAACTTTTATTTTCATTTGCGACTCATGGAACTCGCTTTAGTCATTCGTGGATGTGATTAAAGCCTTTTACCATGCTCGTTTCATTATACTCTTTGCCGTCCAGCAGTCGGCCATTTTTCTTTTTGTTGGTGCCGCCCCACTGTTTAAATGTTTTTGAATTAATCATACTGCTATTTTCTAAACTCAAAAGTAACATCGTCTTTTATCATTTCGCTTACATTAATGGTAGGGAGCACATACTGATTGAATGGCGTGTTTTCGGTTTTGGCATGCAAAATGCCGCGAACTGTGCCTATTGTAATCACTGCCAGGTGCTGCATAACACTTTTTGGAACCAGCAAGGCATTATTATTGACCATTTGGCTCCACGAGTCGGGATTAATCTCAAAATGACATCCGGCTTCAACAATAATAAAAGGTTTTTGCGCACAATTAAATTTAACAAGGGCAAAAACACCCACTTTGCGAGCTTGATCGTTTGCGGCAAAACGCAAATTTGCTTCAACGTTAATTGCTGCATCTTTTTGATAACAATCTTCGATAAGCGCAAACTGCTCGGTACTTACGTTCAGTAGCTTAAAACTAACTGCTTTTTTTTTAGTATCCATGTGTTCCATTGGGTAAATAATCATCATCAGGTTCGGCAAGGCAAGTTTCTTCTTCGCCCCAAAAAGCACTGTAATTGCCAATTTTTTTAGCTTTGAAACGATTAAGGGGGGAACTGTATTCTTGCGCCCGCTCAAAAGGCAGATAAACAGTATTTGACGGTACTTCAAATAACGAAACACCCAATACAGCCTCTATTTTGGAAATGGTTTCCAGTGTGAGGTTTTCTTTTCCCTTTACAATTTTGTTAATGTATTGAGGTGAAACCCCCATTTCTTCGGCCAGTTTTCGTTGTGTCATGCCATTTAACGGCTTCTGCCGGCGAATTTCACGTAATATTTTTACAGCAAGCTTGAAAGACTTATCCAACCAATCACGGTTTTCGCTTCGCCATTTTGCATCCTCTAACCAGCCTGATTGCTCACTGGAAGCCAACTTGTTTATAATTTCGGTAGCTTTACTCATTATATCTCCATTTCTTCAATTACACCATCGATATCACTAATGCCACTATTAACCAGATATTCACGACACTTTCTTATTTTGGCAAGTTCTTGTTTTGTGTGATCGCGTTCCTGCATTGTTTTGGTTAATTTAATTGTACCACCAGTAATAATGTAAACATCCTTGTCTATTCGAAGGGCATACAATCTAAGCCAGTCTTGCCTGGCTTTGCTTTCATTTAATGCTAATACTCGTGTTTGTGAATTATGTAACGGTTTAAAGATCGCATCCAACCCTTTTAGTTGATAATAATTGCCTCTGGTGGCTAATTCATTTATTTGCGTTTCAAAAAAAATTGCACTATCATAAGTTTCAAATATAGCTCCTTCAACTGTAAATGTACCATAAAATCCATCTGTAATATCATCAATATTTTCTTCAAAAAACCCTTCTAAAAATTCCGGATCATTCCACAATGAAAAAAGTCGATGAAATTCATCCTGCCCCTCACCTGTGTATTTAAAAGCAAATAAATTTTGTCCAAATATAGGAATTATATCCATAAAATCAACTTACAGGTTTATTTTTAACATTTAAGTTTAGAAAATGTTGTATTACTCATAAACTTTTATGCTGCCAACACTTCGTTTAATTCCTCAATTACTTTTTCCATTTCGTCACCAAACAACTGATACATCTTTCCACGTCCACCCTCTCTATCAAAAGGGGTATAATCCAAATCGTCTATTTCAATGTGATACGAACTAACCACATGGTCTTTAATCATGCGTAGCCAGTCCATTTGCTCCTGTGTAAAACGGTTGTGCTGGCCGGCATTTTGTTTGAAAATCCAATTTTGAAAATTCTCATTAATGGTTTTATCAAAAGGTTTTAATTTACTATCGATGCCACATGCTCTCCTTATGAGAGAAACCAGTGTGGTTAACTCATCTCGTGGAGACGCATGTCCATGCTTCTTTACGCCATCTACAACATTGTATGCTTCCCAGACATAATCAGGTGCCAGTTGTGGTTTCTCCAGTTTCAGCTTTTCCATTACTTCTTTTATCATATTAAAAGTAATGCTCCTGCGGTTATAGGGCTGATTATAGAAAATGCTCAATGCTTTTATTTCGTCTTTATGTTTTTCGAGGTATTCAGAGAAATCTTTTACCGTTTCTCTGGCCTTTTCTACCGAAAATGAATCCCATTCTGATTTTGTTACGGTATCAATATTAATGTGGTCAATGATTTGTTCGTGTTCTTTTCGCACGTTTTCCAAATATTCATTGAGTTCGCCGTTAAACGTACTTGCAGCTTCTTGTATTAATTCCTGCTGTGCTTCTTTATTTAAGTTTTCAACGTCTGCCGGAGCCATAGTTGAGACGGACGGCCGTCCGTCTTTACTTATTATTTCCTGTGCTTTCTGCTCTATTTCATCTGGGTCAAAAGCCGTAACCAGTTCTTTGGTAATCTGTTTCAGGTTTTTACCGCCAGTATATTCAAGGATTTTGTCTTTTTCCTTATCCGTGATTTGTTTTTCCAGCCGGATTAACCGGTTTGATAAAGACAAAAACAAGTCTTCATCTTCAACGCCCATGGTAATAGCCCCTAATAAATCTTTCATGGTAACCGTAGGTTTGCGCTCCAATGGTCGGCTGTCGGTTTTCTTAGATTTGGTTGCACCAATGGCATCTACAATCACAAAATGCGTTTTACTGTTTGCCATGCGGGTAACCTGCAATAGTTTGTCTTTGTCAATGGTTCGTGTACCACGTCCTTTCATTTGCTCAAAGTAATTAACGCTTTTCACATCCCGCATGAAAAGCAAAACTTCCAATGGTTTTACATCTGTTCCCGTGGCAATCATATCAACCGTTACGGCAATTCGTGGATAATAAGAATTTCGGAAACGGTTTAAGACCGATTTAGGGTCTTCATTTATTTTGTAGGTTACCTTTTTGCAAAAATCATTGCCTTCGTTAAATTCTTCACGGATGATTTTTATGATGTCATCGGCATGGCTGTCCGTTTTGGCAAAAACAAGTGTTTTAGGCACTTCATAATCCCCGTTTTCATCAAACCGGTTAGGGAATATTTCGGTTTTTAATGCCCGTTTGTATTCTTTGATAATATTTCGGATTTGACTTGGGTTTACCACTTTTTTATCCAGGTCGTTTCTTGCATATTCAGTATCTTCTTCTTCCTGTTGCCAGCGTTTTTGGCGTGTTAATTTATCCCTACGGTCAACATACCAGCCTGCTTGTACAACTTCACCTTTTTGGCTGATGTCGGTTTCAATGGAATA
>JAWOEM010000314.1:0-6642 GCA_046482785.1 Salinivirgaceae bacterium | reverse complement strand
TAAAGGAGAAAGAGTGGATGGAGATTTTTCCGATGCGGAAATACGCTCGGGTGATACCCTGATTGTTTACGGCAAGTGGCTCAAAATAAAAGACTTAAAAGAGAGCGCTGATTTTGTTGTGCTCACCGGGTTTAATGTGGATAAAAAAGAGAAATCAAAAACCTGGCCTGCCATAGGCTGCTTTTTATTTGCCATTACCCTGGCAATGGTTGGCTTCCCCATTTCCATGGCTTTTCTTACCGGAGCTCTTTGCTTGGTTCTTACTCGTGTATTGAATATCGGAGAAGCCTATGAGGCCATTGAATGGAAGGTGGTTTTTCTGCTGGCAGGATTAATTCCATTGGGTGTGGCCATGCAAAAAACCGGTGCTGCCATGTTCCTTGCCGAATCCATCATGAGCGTAGTTATTGATTTACACCCTATTTTCATCGTACTGATGGTTGGTTTACTGTCAACCGTTTTTTCATTGTTTATGTCCAATGTGGGGGCAATTGTTGTGCTGGCTCCGCTGGTAATAGGTATGGCAGGTATTGCCAGCATTGACCCCAGACCCCTTGTACTTATGGCAGCCGTTTGTTCCGCCAACTCCTTTATACTGCCCACTCATCAGGTGAATGCCTTCCTAATGTCATCGGGTGGGTATCGTAATGCTGACTATATAAAGGCGGGGAGTGGTATTACAATTCTTTTTCTGACCATTACAGTTTTTATATTCTATTTTTTTATGATTTAATTAAAAACCCATTTCTATGCTGATCAAACATTTTTTTATCAACAAGATTGCGCACAGCTCATACATTCTGGCCGGATCAGATATTTGTGCCGTTATTGACCCACAACGCGACATCGATATATACATTGATGAAGCACGTGCGCTGGGGGTAGTAATTACCCATATCCTGCAAACTCACCTGCATGCCGATTTTGTCTCGGGTCACATGGACCTAGCAGAGAAAACTGGTGCCAAAATCTATGTGGCCAAATCGGCCAAATGCACTTTCAATCATGTACCCTTAAGTGAGGGCGATACCATTGAGATTGAAGACATTGTTATCAAAGTATTGGAAACTCCTGGGCACACCCCTGAGCATCTATGTTATGTGGTGGTGGATACAACACGCGGAGAAGACCCTGTGTGTGCCTTTGTGGGCGACACCCTGTTTGTTGGGGATGTAGGGCGTCCCGACCTTTTCCCCGATATGGCAGAGGAACTTGCCGGTAAGTTATACCACAGTCTGTTCGATAAAATTTTAAAACTTCCCGACTTCTGCGAAGTACTACCCGCACATGGTGCTGGTTCACTCTGCGGACGAGCCATGGGTGCCAAATGGCGATCAACTATTGGGTACGAAAAGAAGTACAACGCCGCGCTTCAAATCAAGAGTAAGAATGAGTTCATCAAGTCGCTTACCGAAGATATGCCCCCTGCCCCCGATCACTTCAGTCGTTGCAGTGAAACTAACCGTAAAGGGCCTACCCTTACTTCACTGCTACCCCGCATGAAAGAGCTTAACCCAGGGGCTTTCAAAAAAATGATTGAAAAAGAAAACGTTGCAGTGGTTGACACCCGCAGCTACTTTGCCTTTGGCAGCCAGCATATTACTGATTCGTGGAGCCTTGACTTCAACGGTAATCTGCCCACCTTTGCAGGATGGGTACTGCCGCTTGACAAAGACCTGCTCGTGGTATCTGACAGCTTTAAAGAAGCAGAAGAAACCAATGACTGGCTCAGACGAGTGGGGCAAGATCGTATTGTAGGGTATCTTGATGGTGGAATGGCTGCATGGGTATCAAATGGTTACAAAACCAATTATGTAACACAACTTTCAGCCGAAAATTTACATGAGATGGTTACTGGTTCGGAAAAATTCGTTTTGATAGATGTAAGGGCACCACTGGAGTTTGAAGACAGCCATATTGAAGGAGCCATCAATATTCCTGTTGCCGATTTACGTGAAAGGCACACAGAGCTTAAAAAAGAGGATGCTATTATCCTGGTTTGCAGCTCAGGAAATAGAAGTAGCCTGGGAGTAAGTATTCTGGAGCAGTACGGTTTTAAAAACTTACATAACATTGCAGGAGGGATGACCGGTTATAGCGCTGCAGGATACGCCAAGCGTTGCGCCGTTTGTCAGAACCCACACGGCTCAAGGTTCTACTCAAAAGTTGAAGAAGTGAAAACCCATTTTAAACAGTAAACTATGGAGACTATTGCGTCAATTTTCACAAACACCAGCTGGTCGCCCTATACAGTAGGCATAGGTATTGGGGTTTTAAGTTGGTTGAGCTTTTTAATATCGGGCAAGCCCATTGCCACCTCTACTTCATTTGCACAGACCGGAGGCATGATTGAAAATATTTTTACTGGAGGGAAAGCGGAACAAAGAGCCTATTATAAAAAGATTAAACTCAAGATAAACTGGCAATGGATGCTGGTTTTAGGGGTTGTGTTAGGGTCATTTCTGTCAGCAATTATCTCTGGCGATTTTCAGGTTGGGGTGTGGGTGCCATCACTCTGGGCTTCAGCCTTTGGCGATAACGCAGTGCTTAGGGTGCTTGTTGCTGTGGCTGGGGGTATCATTCTCGGCTTCGGCGCACGCTTTGCCGGTGGATGTACCAGTGGGCACGGCATAAGCGGTACGTTGCAACTTGCCGTTTCAAGCTGGGTTTCGGCCATCTGCTTCTTTATCGGTGGGATTATAACTGCCCATATCATTTACCATATAATTGCTTAAATCAACCCATAATGGAAATCAAAAAACGAGTTTCAAAAACAACGGAAGATAGAAGACCCTTATTCTTTGGTTTGGGTTTTGGCATCCTGTTCGGCTTTCTTCTGCATAAGGGCGGTGCAACCAAATACGATGTGATTGTAGGCCAATTGCTGCTCACCGATTTTACGGTTTTGAAAATTATGCTCTCGGCAGTTGTCGTAGGTATGATTGGAATATATTTTATGAAATCGCTGGGCTGGATTAAGCTTTCGCTCAAGAGCGGCTCAGTGGGCAAGAACGTGATTGGCGCCCTTATTTTTGGCGTAGGCTTTGCCGTGCTGGGGTATTGCCCTGGCACCATTGCCGGTGCCATTGGTAACGGGTATTTGGATGCTATAGTTGGTGGGTTGGCGGGCATAATTCTGGGCACTTGGATTTTTGCTGTAATGTACCCCAAATTAAAGGATGGTATTGTGAAGCTAGGCGATTTCGGCGATATTACTTTACCGCGCCTGTTAAAGGTAAACGACTGGTTGGTGGTTATACCTGTAGTTCTCTTGATAGTTCTTTTCCTAATTTGGATTGAAAAAGCAGGATATTAAAAATAACTCAATATGGAAGTCTATCTGAAAAATGCTTTTGAGTATCTGTACATTACCATAGGCACAGTTGGTGTAGCAATTATTGTATGGGGAGTGGTGCTAACCGTTTACAGGCTATTGAAGTTGGAGTTCAGCAGGTTAAAGGATAAGTCAATTTACCGTGAGCGGGAATCGGTTCGCCATCAGTTTGCATCGTATCTTTTATTGGCGCTTGAGTTTCTAATTGCGGCTGATATTATTGCCACGGTAATACATCCATCTTTTGAGGAGATTGCCATTCTGGCCAGCATAGTGATGATCAGAACAGTAATCAGCTACTTTTTAGAGAAAGAGATTAGTAAGTTCAATACAATGAATAAATTGTGAGAATTCATTGTTTGATAGTAATAGCAAAATCAGTAGGTTCGAATTGAAAGTATAAATCTTAACCGAAAAGGATATACGAAATGAATAAAAGAAAATTAGTAGTAATAGGCGGAGATGCTGCAGGCATGTCAGCTGCATCGAAGGTCAGGCGGGAGCAGCCTGAGCGCGAGATTATTGTATTCGAGCGAGGAAGTCACACCTCCTACTCGTCCTGTGGAATGCCCTATTTCATAGGCGGGCAGATTGAATCGGAGGAAGATCTGATTGTCCGTAAGCCTGAAATATTCAGGGAGAAAAAGAATATTGATGTTAGAATTCGCCACGAAGTGATTGAAATAGACCTAAAGAACAAGCGCGTAAATGTCAAAAATATTGATGAAGAAAAAGATTTTTGGGAATCATGGGATGACCTGCTTATCGCAACAGGTGCATCGCCAATTATACCTAAAATGGAAAATGTTGATGCAAGTGGAGTTTTTGCCCTATCAACCCTACAAAGTGGGATAGATGTATCAAATTTCATAAAGGAGAAAAAACCGGCTAAGGCAGTAGTAGTAGGTGGTGGATACATTGGCATTGAAATGGCAGAAGCGTTTCTCGATCGTTCAATGGATGTTACCCTTATTGATATGGCTCCACAACTAATGGCTACTCTTGATAAGAACATGGCTGAACTTATCCTTGAGTATATGACGGAGCAGAAGGTAAAGGTTTTTTTGGAAGAGAAATTGGTGAAGTTTGAAACGAATGACGATGGCAGTGTGAAATCGGTAAGAACTAACAAACAAACCATTCCTGCCGATATCGTCATTTTAGGAATGGGCATTAAACCCAACTCTGAACTGGCAGCGCAAGCCCATTTGAAATTGGGTGCAAATGATGCTATTCAGGTAAACAAAAGTCTTGAAGCATCATCGCCTAATATCTGGGCAGCAGGCGATTGTGCCGAATCGTTTCATCTTATTACCCAAAAGCAGGTTCATATTGCATTGGGCACCGTTGCCAATAAGCATGGGCTGGTTGCAGGAATCAATATTAGCGGCGGTAATGCTGAGTTCCCGGGCGTTTTAGGAACTGCCATTACAAAATTCAAAGTGATGGAAATCTCGCGAACAGGGCTATCCGAGAAAGAAGCAAAAGAATTGGGGATTGATTATTTGACTGAGACAATCACTACAGTTACCCCAGCAGGTTATTATCCCGGGTCGGAAAAAATAAGCGTAAAACTTGTGACAAACAAACAAACCCAGCAAATTTTGGGCGGACAAATTGTTGGTTTCAAGGGAGCCGCTAAGCGTATCGATATAATTGCAACTGCAATTACTGCAGGGTTTACCGTACAGCAATTAATGGATCTTGATTTGGCATACGCCCCGCCATTCTCTACCTCCTGGGATCCGGTGCAAATTGCTGCTAGGAGAATTCGTTAATTTTTGCTCTCTGCAAAATGTGGGATTGATGTAACTTTTACCTAAAGTATTGTAATACTATTAGGGTTAAAGATGCATAACTTAGTTTTTTACTATTTAACTATTTTACATTTTAAAATTACATTTTATGCCATCATTAGCAGCAATATCGAAAATCGATTTCCCTCATAAAGTTGAACAGCAAAAATTAAAAGAAGGAGTAAGGGCATTGTTTGCCCCTTCTTATCCGCAAATTGAACGGATGATGGGTGTTTTTGACAATACCGAAATCAAGACTCGTAATATGTGTAAACCTCTTGATTATTACAATACATCACATTCGTTTAAAGACCAGAATGACGAATATATCCGCCTTTCGCTTGAATATTCTATTCAGGCCGCTGAAGAATGTATTGCCTCTGCACAAATTAGCAAAGACGAAATCACTGACCTGATTTTCGTATCGACTACCGGGCTTGCAACCCCCAGTTTAGATGCGCGCATTATTAACAAAATGAGGCTTAAGCAGAATACTAGCAGAATGACCATATTCGGATTAGGCTGTGCAGGAGGTGTTGCTGGCTATTCAAAAGCTAATATTTTAGCAAAGGCGAATCCTGATGCAGTTGTTCTGCTTGTTGCAGTAGAATTGTGTTCGCTTACTTATCTGCGAAACGATTTCAGTAAAAGTAACTTCATCGGCTCAAGTTTATTTTCCGATGGAGTAGCGGCTAGCATCATTACCGGTGATAATCGCACCAATAAAACGAAAAATGATTTTACTTTTCTTGACACACAAAGCAAATTGTATTACGATTCGCTTGATGTAATGGGATGGGAATTTTTGGATACAGGGTTTAAAGTGCTGTTTTCATCAGATATTCCAACTATTATAGCCCAAAATGTCAACAACGATGTTGCTTCATTCTTGGAAAAACATCATTTAAGAATGTCAGATATTAAGAATTTTATATTTCATCCCGGTGGGAAAAAAGTGTTAACTGCCTACGAAGAAGCCTTATCGGCCGAAGGCGATTTTCTGAAAAATACACGGGAGGTAATGAACGACTATGGGAATATGTCGAGTACAACCGTTTTATATGTACTGGAAAGATTCTTTTCCAGGGGGTTTGAAGATGGGTACGGGTTAATGTTATCATTGGGTCCGGGCTTTTCGTGTGAGATGGTTTTACTTCAAATGCAAAATAAATAATTATGGTATTCATCCTTTTCATATCATTTGTAATTCTACTGCGAATAGGAGAACTGATTCTCTCCAAACGAAATGAAAAATGGTTGTTGCAAAATGGAGCTGTTGAATACGGAAAAAGGCATTATCCATTCATAGTAGCGCTCCACGTTTTATTCATAATTTCACTAATTATTGAATACTCCGTACGACAAACAGTATCATTAAGCTTATTCTTGCTTATTTTCTATTTCGTACTTATAGCATTTAAAATCTGGGTTATTATATCAATGGGTAAATTCTGGAACACTAAAATTTATAATATTCCTGACATGCCTTTGGTACGGAAAGGGCCGTATAAC
>JAWOEM010000309.1:0-7831 GCA_046482785.1 Salinivirgaceae bacterium | reverse complement strand
CTAAAATAAGTGAATGGTATGTTTGTTTTTCCTTTCAAATAGTATCCGGGAGAATAAGTACTGTAGTTGATGTTGGGTGGAAAAAAATGCATTATCAAATTTTGTCCGACGTAAATTGTCGCACTGCCCCCTTAACTTTGTGGTGAAATAATAATTCTATTTAAAATCAAAGTTTTAAACCCCTTTGTTTTACTATGGTTTTGGAGAAATGAATAAAAAAACAGGCAGAACAATCTGCAATTTCCGTTTCATGGTGCAACTAATGATTGGAAATGGATGGGGATTTTGGGTATCATCTCATTAAGCTAAAACGACGTTAAACTATTGTTGATATGAATAAGAAGGATGAAATTACACGAAAACATGTTGAGAGCCTTATTTTTGATATGTTTATAAATTGGGCTCGGTATTTTAATCTATATGGGTTTTTTGACAAGCTAACCCGTATTGCGGTAACGTACCCCATTCAAATCTTCGATAGCTTCGATAAAATGGGTGCAACGCCTAACATACAGAAGTTGTCGGTGGCTAATCTGCGTTTGCACCGAGCAGAATCCTTTCTTAATTTGTTGCAGCAAGAGAAATCGGTGCAGCTGTCGTTGAGAAATGGACATATGGTGGGGCATTTGCACCAATTAATTCGGTTAGTCGAAGATCATCCCGAATTGTTCCTTCCCGATAAAAATGTGAAACACGAGCCGACTATTGAAATGAGGTATGCTATTCACATTAGCGAAAGCTGTATACGTATCGGTATAGAAACATCGACTCCGTATTTTTGGGAGTTACTGCATTTGATTTTTTCAGAGTACCCTATGGGGAATTGTGAATTGGTATCGACATTACAAAAGCTAAATGCACACTATGAATAATGGATGCCTGGAGCAAACAGTTTTGTATAGGTTGCTTGAAGTTCTTGAAGTGCCGGACGAGCAGTCTTCCAATGGATTGGAACGAGAAATTATGCAGCTTTTTGTCAATGCAGACACCGATGGGGTGTACTTTTTCGAATCATCGGAAATGAAGAATCGATTACAGATGTTTCAGCCAACGTGTTTTAATGATTTAGTGTTGCTCCTTGCCTTGCAAGAGGGGGAGGCCAAGGTGTTGTTCGATCGTTTTATCAGCAATAAAAATGGCAGACACAATCATTTTCCGCTCAGTTCCTTGCTGGATACTACTTACGGTATTATCCTTTTCGACGATCAGTATACCAATGTATTGGAAGTTTGTGCAGGTTTAGACGAATATGTAATAGCGAAAATGCGCCTTGCAATGCGACAGGGGCAGAAAACCGAACTGGCAGAGTTGATTCATGTTTTTGCTGATGGGTGTAAGCGCAACTCAGACTTTTGGCAAGATGGAAATTTTGCTCAGGCGCTTGTTAGGCGTATTTGGTTCGACCTCATCGAACAAAGTCCCTTTTTAGTTAACCGACAATCTATAATTAGTCGTATGCAGATCAGTTGGAAATTAGCCTGGATGAAGTTGCAGTATCCGGGGTTGTTTGAAGAGCTGCGAAACGGTAGCGGTGGAGAAAGCTATGGAAACAATTAATCTTTGAGCCAGCTAATTATTACCGATGGCACATACGAACAAGGCTGTTCAAAAAGCATTTGAATTGGGTTTGCCAAATAGCGAAGCAACTACCATTTCACTGATTTCAGGGAGTTGACCAGTCATATTTGTTTGGTAATGACCTTCTAGAAGGCCTTTTTTGTGTAATGCCCCCGGGCTTTGTGCTTTTTGAACAGCCTCTTTTCCACTGATTTCCGTTTATTCGATTATCATAATTTTTTCGGTTTTTGTGCCTTCCTTCGTATTGATTTTTAGAAGGTATGTGCCTGTCGGTAAATCTGCAGTTTGTATGGTTTTGTTGTTCGTGTCAATGTTTAGTTCACTGACTTTTTTGCCTGTTAGGTCATATGCGGCAGCCCATTCCATTGTTGCATGACCCGAGTAATGAATGTCAGTTCCTTCGGATATTGGGTTCGGGTAAAAGTTGTAAGTCGAATTTGCCGTTTCGTTTAGCCCTATCGGTTCATATGTTACAGATACCTCATTCGATGGTTCCGATTCCCCTTGCTCCATGTATTGCGCAGTTACGTAATATGTGTAGGTTTGATGTGCTGTAAGGTTATCGGAATCGGCATATTCATTAATGTCGATGTCGGCAATTGAACCAATTTGGGTTCCATCTCTGTAAATGTTGTAGGCTTCGAAGCTGTAACTTCCTACCGCTTCCCATTGGAGCATAATGTGGTCTTCTGCAGATGCCCCGGTCAGGTTTTGTGGTGTATCCAACTGATCGCCGGACTGCGCAGCAACGATTTTTACATTGTCTACGGCTGTGTACCATGCCCACGAATTGTTGTCGTTGTAATAAAAGGCTAGTTGGGTAGTTCCCGTCAGAGCTTCTTGTGGCAGTTCAATAGTGTGCTGTGTAAAGCCTGAGGTTCCAGCCAGATTTTCTATTTCTATCCAATCGTTATTGGTCGCCGTGCGGTACATAACTTTATATTCGTCGCTTGAATAATCGCGGTAACCGTAGTCAAATTCTAGAAAGGCAACGGTGTAGTTCGATAAATTCAATTGAGGTGAAATGGCGTAATCTTCCACGTGCGTTCCCGAACCTGCATCATCTGAATCAGTACTCAGGTAATTTGTGTTGTTTCCACTGATGTCGACCTGAACACCATGGCGCCAGCCGTTAATGTTGTCGGAAATTGTCCAGCTTTGCAACCCATCTTCAAAGTCCCAAAAATGGATGTCCATGAGGCCTATGGTTACCGTTACTGTATTGCTGGCATTCGACTCTCCGCCGGGATCGCCCGTGTAGCTGGCAGTAACCTTGTAGCTGTATGTTTCTCCATTTATACCCGTTTCATCGGTAAAGTAGTTATCATCAATGTTTGTGATTGTTGTAAGTTCTACATCGTTTCTGTAGATGTGGTACGCTTCAAAGTTTTCTGCTCCCGCTAATGGGGCGCTCCAATTCAGCTCAATGGCACCTTCGGTTTGTTCCAACGTTAAGTCCATTGGCGGGTACAATCCATTAAACAATTCTGCTGCCGTAGCCATGAATGCTACACCTGCCTGTGTGAATTTTTTGGCCAACTCAGGATTGTTTACACTTGGCCCTATAAGGTCGTTAGAGGAGTGAATATGTGGGCTGTAGTCGTTAGAATCTTCGAATGGAAAAATGCCCATGTATCCATTATTGTTAAACGATGTATGGTCGCTATCGCCGCCAATCATAGTGCCCTCGTACACTATAAAATCATCAATATAGAGATCTACCACCGTTTCGTATAGCTCTATTAGCGGTTGTGCCGATGTCGGAGCCATCATATCGGTATGGAATTCACCACCCTCTTGTAAATATCCGATCATATCGAGATTTAGGTAACCAATAATTTCGGTGTTGGCTGTTGCTGCATCTTCTGCCCACTGTCCGCTGCCTACAAGGCCAATTTCTTCGGCAGTCCATGCGCAGTATACAATTGAATAGTTGAATTGCATTTGGCTTAAAATGCGCGCAATTTCTATTACTCCGGCCGTTCCCGAGGCATTGTCGTCTGCTCCCGGAGCTTCAGCGTCGGAGCTTGTAGAATCGAAGTGCCCGCCTACTACAACAAATTTATTTGGATAAACTGCTCCGGTTTGAGTCGCAATAACGTTTTGCGAACCATCTACGCCACCGTATGTTAGTTCGGTATTTAGTCCATAGCGTTCAAATTGAGCTTTTATCCAGTTTTGTGCTTCTGTGGCTTCCGGAGTGTTGTACACGCGTGTTCCATAGTCCTCCATGTGCTGAATGTCGTCTATTATGCTGTCGGCTACAACCTGACTTACCATGTCACTTATTTCTGGTGCCGGATTGGTTTTACTGTAAACCCACCGATGTGTTTGTGGTTTACGTACGGGGCTTTTCTGAATTTTTACCAGCCCGCCATGAATGGCCGCATTTATGGTTTCAATTTCTTCGGTTGTGGCTTCAGCAATGGCTATCAATTCGTCTGTGTAAATAACTTTAACAGACTGTTTTAAATAATCAATGTAGTTGTTAGTGTTTATAGTTGGCAACCAAACCAGGTAGTAGTCCCGGTTGCTTTTCCAAGCTTCGCTTGTAATAAATTTATGGGTGAATTTTTTACTTACATCGCCACTGGCAATGCAAAACAAGTTGTTGTAGTAATGTACAGCGGTGTTTTTGGCGTCGATAAGCATTTCTGCATCGTCAGTGTTTTTCAGATCTATTTTGTATAGATTCTGTGAAAATGCGCTTAAGGTAAACGCAATGAGTAGTGTGGTTAAGAGAAAATTTTTCATAGCTAGTTTGGATTTTACGTTAAATAAGTCGTTAAACGACAATTAATTATCTTGAATCGTTGAAGATATAAAAATCTTTTTATATCACAAATTTTGGATGTATTTCCAAAACTGACCGATTCCCGGTAACTAAGTCTGTGTTTTACCTAAGTTAAGCGGTTTAAACGCAGTGAAAAAGCGCTTTATTTATGGTTAACCCCCGACTTAGAAATTGTCGGTTTTCACCGAATAGGTGAAAACCATACAATTTCTTAATCGTTGAGCGGAATCGCTCAATTTGGGTTTATGCTAAATGTGGTGATCTCATGTACAAAACAGCAATATTATTTTATTGCAAGGTTGAGCAACGACCAATTCCGGGTTTGGTCAATTTGTAGGTTTCTTTTGGCACAAATCTTTATCGTCCAATAAGAATAATTCCGCTCCAGTCGATGGGCATGTAGCCTTGGTCTATTAGGTCGAGTTTTGCCAATCTGAGTGCTTCAGAATAATCGTTTCCGGCGAGAAAATAGTCGTAAAATCGATTGATTAGGTTGGCTGTTTTTTCATCGTGAATTTTCCAAAGTGAAACAATGAGGTTGCTGGTTCCGGCCAGGATAAACCCACGTGGCAATCCGAAATAGCCTTCACCGTGGAATACCTTGCCTACACCACTTTTGCAAGCAGAAAGAATTGTCAGGTCAGCATTAAACTGCAACTCGTACAACTCATTCATATGAAGAAATCCGTCGGCTTTGTAGTTGTCCGGGTCGATTGTTTTTTCATGCTGTGAGAAAAATAGTCCCGAGTACTCAGGGATTTGCATATTCGAAATGCCATGTGTTGCAATATGGAGGATATCTACATTTGTATTTTGGCGAAATTGAGGTTCGCCCGCATCTGCTTCTAAAAAGAGGTTTGAGGGGTAGTTGCGAGATGTAAATTTTTCTGCAACATTTGTTACCTCTGTATGTGAATATGGCAGTGGCTGTAGTGCTCCACTTCTGGTTGCTATGTTTTCTTCGGTAAGAATATCTGCTCCCCTGTAGTTATTGTTTGCAGCCAGAGTGGCATCTTTTTCTGAGCTGAATACCGGCGCAAAAAGGGCTATGCTGGGCTTTTGAGGAATGCGTGTTTTTTTTAGGCTCTGTAACCAAAAGTACCCGGAATAGTGATAGCTGATGCTATAGGTTTCAATGAGTTTTTTTCCTGTTCTCGGGTTGGTTATTGGGTCAAGAGGGATGTCGAAAATATAACTGTCTGCAACAATTACCAGGTGTTTTTTGTTTTCGATATAGCTTTCTATTGGTTTTATTAAGTAGTTGTATAACTTGGTGTTATCTGCCTGTGACCCGGTTTTGATACCACGCCTGTAGGCGGTGAGTTCATTGTTGAAGCCTTCTCCTGCGTAGGTGCTTGTTCTGTGCATTTTATTTTTGTTGAAAACATAAGCAATCAGTGAATCTTGCTCGAGCAGGTATTCGATGTATGTTGTCTGGTTGTTTATGTTTTTCATAAGCGTGTCGGCGCTCGCATGGTACATCGACATTTCGAATGGAATCGCATGGATGTTTGCTCCTTGTTCGCGGTCTCTTTTTATGAGTGAAATTTTCACATGAAGTTCAAACAGTGAATCGGCTAGCGGTTGAAACACCTCTTGCTCGTCTGCAATGGCCAATTTGGCTTTTAGCTCATTAATTTTTTTGTAGGTTTCGTGGTATGCTTTGTCTGTTTCGCTTTCTTCGTTTTTTGTTTTCCGGAGCTGGAAGTTTTGGTAAGCTAAAAGTCGCCCTTTTAGTGCTGTGTTGAAGTAGTATAGGTCTTTGAGGTATTTTTTGTTTTGAGTGCGGTTATACAATTTTTGAATGGTGTTTACAGCTGCAATATAGCCTTGCTTATTTATATTGAGTAGTTGTAGGAAGTTTTTTTCTACAACACTTTCTTGCAGTGCTTTTACGTAAAAGTCTACGGTATAGTAATGGTTTCGAGCATCTTCAAGCCATTTAATGTCATTGGTTTCTTCGTATAGTTTTTCCTGGATGTATATTTTTTGCATCAGGTTTTGTAAAATTCCATTGATACTTATTCCTGTAAATAATGTTTGCGGAGGAACTTCACGAATATTATTCGTTCCGAACGGTTCAGGAAACTCGTTTTGCAGATTTTTTTGAACATACTCCATAGCTTTGTCGTAGTTGCCCAGTTCTGCGTACAGAACACTTAGATCGTAGTAATGCGATTTTATTTTATGAGTTGTTTCTGCATAGTTTTGTTGATCCAATTCGAGTGCTTTGTTGCGATAGTGAAGTGCAGAATCGAGGTTGCCTTGCTGGATATGGTTTTTGCTTAGATATGCATACATTGTGCCTATCAAATCAAGCGATGGATTCGGCTCCCGGTTTACGTGCAGCTGCATTTTTTTTGTGTAAAAGTCCAGGCTGTCTGCAACTTTAGTAAAGTGATGTGCTCTGGCAATGTCTTTGTATAGTTTTATTTTTCTTTGATTTGATAGATTTGATGCTTGCTTTGCATTTTTGAGCGCATTTTTGTAACACTTTAAGGCTTCGTCGAAGTTGGCACTCATCAAATGTGTGATGCCCATTATGGAGTAAAGGTCAATAAGTTCTTCATAAACGGCTTCATCCGGAAGGCTTTTGTAAATTTTCTCAGCGTGTTGCATAATATCACGCGTCATGAGTGGTTTGTTTTGTGCAATCAGGTAACCAAAGTTAACGAGAAAGTCGGCAAGCTCTTTTAAATTTCCGTATCTTCTATGTTCTTCCATGCACTTGTGTACAAAGTCGTATGTATCCGGCTTGTTGGCTTGTTTTTTTATGAAACAGAGATTTTGTATTGCGTTTAAAACCAGCGCAAGAGTGGAGTCATTTTCTCTATTGGAATTGCTGTATATGTCGGAGTAGATTTTTTCTGCGCTATTGTAGTCCCCTTTGGAGAAAAGTGTTCGGGCAAAAAGCGTTTTGAATTTCCAGTAATTGAGGTCGTGCTCGACTTCTATTTTGTCTAGTGTCGCATTTGCGCGAATAAATAAATTATAGATTGTATCGGCAAGGTATGGCGAATGCAAGTAGGCTTCATGGTCTTCTAATGTAGTGATGCAATCACATAAAATTCCATCTGCATCGAGAGCCTGATTCGTCTTGTGTAATGTTGAAATAAAAACACCTTCAAGGCTATCCTTATTGCTAATCGTGTGAAGTTGCCCAAAAGTATTGGTAAGTAGTGTGCCGAGGATAATAAGTGTGAGTATGGCGTTTTTCATTAGATGAGAGTTTTATAAAATGTGAATATAGCTTTTTTGCAGATAATTGGGTTGCATTAAGCGTTTTTTTTTCTGCTAAAGAATTTGAAGATAATGTATTTATTGCTTTATGTCAAGTAGCCAATGCTAAAACGAACCTTTATTGATCTTTACCTGTTTTTGCCTCGTATCGGTCAGTTAGTGTTTGAAATGCTTGAAAATCATTGTTTAATTTTGCATAATGGAATACCGATTCTCTTC
>JAWOEM010000209.1:0-2519 GCA_046482785.1 Salinivirgaceae bacterium | reverse complement strand
CCTCATCGTGGAGGCCATCGAGCGACAAGGGCCGACTCCGCCTCCGCCTCCTCTTCCACGTTTCATGGGGATTGTTCGCCAACGGGAATCGGGACAGCGGGACAATCAAGCGGAGCGATAAACGGACGCACCACACCGCGAATCCGCCACGCAAGCGAGGGCGGGCGACCCCAATTGTCGGTTGTCCGCCTTGTCGCGTTCTAGGGCCATTCTGTGGTATTCTCAGGCTAGCCACTCGTTGGCGGTGTGACACTGAAAAGGGCGGTGGTGAGCAGTGGGTGTCGATGGCGCTCGCTGTTTTTACAAAATCGAATCAATGCTAACTTCTTGTTTAACCCAACTTGAAAAAATTAAGCTAAAAATCAAATGAAGTAAAAAAAATTATTTTCATTAATTATTGAATATCAGACAAATAAGGCAAATCCCGGAACATTGATCATGATCGTAAACTATTGATATAGAGCAACTTTGTGATCACAGTGTTTTTCGGTAGTCCCCCATAGAATTTGTTTGTTTAATTAGGTTTCGTATATTTACGGCATGTCTATAAAAAAAATTAAAAAGTAGAATCGGCACAGAATTAAAACAAAAGTAGGCCCCCAATTGTAAAAAATGAAATAGCAATATGCTGTATATGAATGTGTTACACAATCGCATTTTCAAGTTGGGTTAATAAAATCATGCGGATAATCTGCCATTCGATGCTGAAAAGTTAACACAGACGCTTTTTTTACCACCCCATTCTGAACGTTGATCGCCTTTTGTATGGTCGCATTTTCCATCCACCCTTTACTTCCTTCCAAAACCGACGGTAAGTGCACAATTAAAGCAGCAGAAATAGATCTTGAAGCACTTTCCCATAAATAGCTTGGCGTATGATCAACGGCATAATAGTCGATATTGTCGATATGCAGCATTGGATTTCTAAATGTTGTAGGTCTGGCAAAATAGAAGCCCATACCCTCGTCGCAACTCACATCAATAATTAAACTTCCGGGCTTTAAAGTATCTTTTTCCGCTTCTGTTACAAAATCGATGGGGTAATCTGTATCCTGATAAGTGCCATTAATAATGATTTCAGATTCGCTAATTAATTTAGATAACGGTTGAATGCTACCATCATGTTCAACAGTAACCATTCTTGGCTCACCATGGTTCCCCTGACGAATGCGGACATAATGCACATCTAAAACCTCTTCGCGCACTTCGTGGTCGGGGCGTTGGATACAAATTGTAATATCTCTGAAACCATGAGCTTTGAGCGCATAAATAGCTCCGCGACTCACGGCTCCAAAACTGAAAATAATTACTTTACGCTGGTTTCCGTAGTGTCCATCAATTCCCCTTAATTGTAATGCATGAATGACGGCACAGTAGCCTGCCATTTCATTATTCTTATAAAAAGTATGTCGGCCAGCCTGGCCATTGGGCGACCAAACAAACATATCTTCAAATGCAATGAGGGTTAACTTTCGGTCTATGGCAGTTTGTGTAATATCGCCTTGTTGTGCACAATGCGGATATCCCCAAATGAATCCTCCTTCGCGAATTTCCTGTAAATCGCTTAATACCGGTTTCGCAATGATCACGGCCCCCAGATCAGCCAATAATTCGTGCCGGGAGGCCACGCCTCCGGCTTGCGAACAAAAAAAATCATCATTTATCCCAAAAGGTGCACCATATCCTTTTTCAAAAATTAATTGTTTTCTGATAGCGGCCGGCAAACGAGATAAGTGTTGCGGATGAATTGGCACGCGCTTTTCATCTTCTTTTTTTGAAGTTCCGATAACTCCTAAGGTTCGATTATTCATATGCTATCCTTTATTTTTTGCTTTAACAAATTAATGTTGGCTCGACAATTCGTAATCTTCAATGAGAAATTATTTGCTGGGGTGAAAGAATGTATTAGTTATGCAGCAAAATGGAGTGTTGACTGATTGAAATCAAAAATGGGAGTGTTCCTTTGTAAATATACGCTATTTTTCTAACAGATGGTTGTTTATTTTAATAACCAAAGCTTCGTGCTCAGTAATGAGTTGTTTTACAACGATGTATGTAGCGTAGTATTGTTGTATCACATACATGTTCGCCCATATTTGCTTTGGGAATAGTTTTTTATGTTACGATGCGGCGTTTTTCCATTTTTGCATCAATTATCTACCATCACGTTTCCACAAGCTAGGCTTTATCGGAAAGCACCCTTGGTTATTGAGAGCCCGTCCATAAAGTCGGAAGTATTCAGTGAATAAACTCGATTTTCAAGGCTTGCGAAATTCAAAATTGTTGTGTTTACTGGTGTAAGTGATTCGAGTTTGAGTGAGTATAACGTGATACATTGAGCATGTCGAAATGCAGAAAATCGAGTTTATTGACGGACACTATTTTGTAAAACACAGCATGTGAGTGGAGTCTGTATTACTTTGGTTGAAAGCACGATCGTACACATAAAAATGAATGTAGATGGAATCCGAAAGAAGTTGCGATGGAGAAAATTGTATGTCGATGGTAACCCGTGTGGT
>JAWOEM010000224.1:0-4372 GCA_046482785.1 Salinivirgaceae bacterium | reverse complement strand
TGGTGGCCGTGTGGCTTCATGGGCTTCCGGACTTAAATTTCCGTTCTCACCTGCTTTCAACCGCAGCTCATCAATTTCGTCGCCCAACTCGGCGTGCACGGTAACCATTCCTCCATGCCGTCCAACCACGCCAAGCACCTTTTCAATGTCCTCATCATTGAGGCCAACAGCGCCTTTGTACGCCATGTATATTTTAAAAGAGGTTAGACCCTGGTTCGTGCACTCGATAATTTCCTGCTCCGTGGTATCGCGCCACTCAATGGGGCTCACATGAAATGAGTAATCGGCGAGCGACTTTTCTGCTTCTCGTTTGCGCTGAGCAACGGCATCGACTAACGATTGGCCTTTTTGTGGCGTAACAAAATCGATCATTGTGGTTGTTCCTCCGCAGATGGCGGCTTTACTTCCGGTGTAAAAATCGTCTGATGATGGACCGGCAGGCGTTGGCAACTGCATGTGCACATGAGCATCAATTGCACCGGGCAACACGTAACAGCCACGCGCATCAATTGTTTTGTCGGCCGGCAAATCAGCAGCCCCAACAGCCACAATTGTATCATTATCGATCCATACATCGGTTTGAATTTCCTTTTCAGGATGCACAACCGTTCCTCCTTCAATTTTAATCACCATAATCGACCCTATTAACTATCTGAAAACGATTAAAAAAATGCACTAATTTTTTACCAAAGCCTTGGCACAAGAACCATCTTCCTGCTCTTCGAATCCCAATTTTTTCAAATACTGTAAATACTTTTCGCTTCCTGCATCGGCTACCACTTTCGTGAATCCTTGTTCGAGAAACCAATTGCGCAAACGCGAATAAATATATCGTCCGTTTTTGAAATCGCGGTATTTGGGTCCCACATAATCGAGCCCGACATGTAAAACGTTTCCTTCTTCACGGTGCGCCAAAAATAATCCGGCCACCTGCATATCGCGTAAAACAAAAAAGCTAACCGTATTTACTTCAGGTTTATATTTGAACCCCGGGAAAAAGCGTTGAATTTCGTTATCGTGGAATTCAAGGTATCGCATTAAATATTTGTTATTGGGGCGCACTTCCAACGTTTCAAAAACTTCTTTCTGGTTAAAAATCTGGTACAGAAAATACAAATCGACCAACACAATAAAAAGGTTCATGAACCCCACGGGCAATGCTCCAATTAAAAAACCATACAAGGCAAATGTTCCTGCACCAATCAAATTCACAACTCTGAATTTCACAATTGAACTCATTGTCATCGAAATGGCAATAATTACCGATGCGGCATACCCTACCCATTCTAAAATACTAATTTCCATACGTTTAAATATTAATTTTTATATAAAAGAGAAAAAGTTATAGCGCAATAATCGCACCACAACTTTTTCGGTCTATTTCTACCTAAATTCCACAAGAATACAACATAATTCATTAACTTTTCCGGCGAATTTTGATTTCCACTTCAATAATGGTGCAACACCCAAATCCGTAAATGCAAAAAGTGGGTATGCGTACGAATTGCAACGTTACACAGGCATTGATGTTTGTTTACTTCTGCATTTCTTTCCATAAGCGAAGCGACTGCTGGCGGGTAAACTGCAACACTTCATCTTCGTTCACCGTGGTTATTTTTCTATTTTCGACTATTAAGCGTCCGTCAGAAATTACATGTTCCACATGATTGGAATTGATTCCAAATACAAAATGACCAAGAAAATTTTCACTTGTTAGTTCAGTTGGGTTATCATAATTGAGTATCACCAAATTATTTTTGCCATCGCCCTTAAAATCGTTTGTTTCAATATAGCGATGAGCTTTTCTGAAACGATCGTAAACACCCGGAAAATCAATGGTATCAACTCCCTGTCCGGCAAAAAATGCCGATTTAGCACTTTGCAGCATATCGCTATGCATGCCATCGGTTCCAAACATGATATTGGTTCCTATTCCGGCGCCATTAAAATGCCCAACGGCATTATTCATATTGCTTTCATTGTTCTGCACTACCCACGCATTACTGTTCTTTATCAACTCACGTTCATGATTGTCTAAATGCAGTCCGTGCACCAAAATTGTTTTCGACGAATTTAGCACGCCATAGTCGGCGAGGCGCTCAACCACACGTTTGTTGTAATTTTCAACACAATGGGTCTGATCATAAATACCTTCGGCCACATGAATATGAAAACCCGAATTAAGCTTCTGCATTAGGTCGGCCGCTTGTTTCATTGTTTTATCGCCCACAGTAAACGATGCGTGCATTCCTACAAGTCCCTGATTTTTTGAGAGGTAACTTTCCGATTCTTCCAGTCCGGCTTGTGCCTTATCCAGCCCGTCGCGGTCGGTAATTTCATATGCCAACAGGTGACTTACACCTACTTTTTCAAAAGCTTTGGCAATAATATCGAGCGAGCCACCAATAAAATTGGGCGATGCATGATGATCAATCGCAAAGGTGGTTCCCGCTTTTGCACACGCAATAGCTGTAGCCAACGCACTGGCTTCTATGGTATCTTTATCGAGTGATTTATCGAGCGTCCACCATACGTACTGGAGAATTTCCCGAAAATTTTCCGGACTTTTCTTTGGCGCCGGCATGCCTTTGGCCAATGCCGAGTAAACATGATGATGCCCCACAACAAATGATTTGGTCACCAATTTTCCGGTGCAATCAATTACTTGAGAAAAGCCCGATTCGTCAATTGGCTTTGAAGAATCGGCAAACTCTAGTTTATTATCAACTCCTTGGTGTACAATAATATGAGGATTGGAAAAGTTGAGATTTTCCCAATCGATATAGGTTGCATTTTTTAATAAAATAGTCATAACATAATTTTTTTACTGATTATTTTTTCCGTTGCATGGGTAGTTTCTTGCGACGTACACCATCGAACATATACAGCGCATTGGCCACAGCTCCCGCCGTGGGACATAAACCAATTTCGCCAATTCCCTTGGCTCCGTACGGACCAACCGGATCGTTCTCTTCAATGCCAATCACTTCAACTTCTGGCATATCTTTAGCGCGCATCACGCCCAAATCGTTATATTTCAAACTCACCGGATAGCCATCTTTCATGGGGAAATCTTCGGTTAACGCATAGCCCAGCCCCATGTGCACAGCGCCTTCAATTTGCCCTTCGAACAATGTTTGGTTCATAATGCGTCCTGCATCGTGCGCGGCAATTACTTTGTCTACTTTACCTTCATCGTTGAGAATTACAACCTGTGTGGCATATCCGTATGCAAAATGAACTTTCGGATCCTCGACATCGGCACCGGGTGCACATGTAAAGTCGCACACATATTTTCCGCGATACGTTCGTCCCACAAGTGCTTCGAGCGAACTCTCCTCCAGATCTTTCTTGATATGTTTCGATGCATCGATAATAGCATTGGCCACCAAAGCCGTAGCACGCGACGAGGTTGTCATTCCGGTAGGAACACCTGCATCGGTTTCCACCTTCACCTGAATAATGGCCGGGTCGATTCCCGTCTCGCTATGCAGCGTCTGAATAGCCATGGTATGTACGCCTTGCCCCATTTCTGTCCATCCATGATGTACGATCACAGTTTGTTTATCGATGATTTCAATTTTCACTTCGCTATCGTCGAGCATACCGTTGCCTACGCCTGTGTTTTTTATTCCGGTGGCAATTCCGGCATATTTTGCTTGTTGAAATTGCTCTTTTACAGCCAAAAGCGTTTTTTTCAGGCCAACGCCATAAAGTTTTTGTCCGGTAGATGTTTTCGCGCCATCTTCTAACGCATTTTGGAAACGAATTTCCCATCGGTCAAAACCGCCTTGTTCGCAAATATCGTCGATACAACTTTCGATGGCAAAAATAACCTGAGGCACACCAAATCCGCGCATTGCACCGCAAGGGATATTATTGGTGTAAGCCGTAACCGCTTTAATATTTACCGAAGGCACTGTATAGCCTCCGGTTGCGTGCCCTACAACGCGTTCCATCACTTTTGTACCTACAGATGCGTATGCTCCGGTATCGCCAATGGCATCGAGCTTTACGGCCGTAAATTTTCCATTTTTATCGCAAGCCAATTTAATATCCATCCACACCGGGTGGCGCTTAGGGTGCATCATAAGCGACTCTTCGCGCGTTAAATGAAGTTTAACCGTTTTTTGCAACAAATAAGCATACAGCGAAACGTGTCCCTGAACGGTAAGATCTTCTTTACCGCCAAATCCTCCACCATTTTGCACCTGCACGGCCACAATTTTTTCCTCTTCTAAGCCAAGCACTTTTGCAACTAACTTGCGGTCTACGTAAGCGCCTTGCCCTTGCGTGAATAACTTAAGCCCGCCGTTCTCGGGTCGGGCAATAGCTGTTTCTGTTTCCAGAAATGCGTGTTCTATACGCTGAG
>JAWOEM010000194.1:0-4596 GCA_046482785.1 Salinivirgaceae bacterium | reverse complement strand
GGAGTGTGTACGACTTAGTGTTGGAACAGGATTTAATGTCTAAAGAAGAACTCGACCGTGTGTTGGCACCGGAAAATATGATTAAACCACACAAACTAACCGTGAAAAAGTAGCGGTTAGGTTGATTTTTGATAGTGTAACCCAACCTGTCGTTGTGCCATGCATCATTTATAGATGTTTCAAAGCTGATTTTGCTTTGTAGGCCATACGGTAGGTTGGGTTATTTTTTTACCTTTAGCCTTTTAATTATAAACTTGTGAAAATGCGACTCTATAAATTGTTATTGCCAATTATCTTTTTTAGCTTAACCCAGTGTTCTAACGGGCAGCAAACCATTACCGGATCTTTCTCGCAGCTTGCTAATCAAACCATAAAACTTGAAGGTTTTAATGGCTTTGAAACTTATGTGATTGACAGTGCGCAAGTATCTAAAAATGGAAGTTTTACGCTCAAGTACGATGAGAAAGATTTTGGCATGGGGTACTTGATTAATGAAGAGGGAAAATCATTTATTGTTGTTTTAAGCGGTAATGCAATAACAATTGAGGGAGTTAGGCTGGATGATCCATCCACAGTGGAAATTGTTGAAGGTGAAGAGAATCAGTCTTTTGAACAATATGCATCGGAACATGCTCGCCGGGAACAAGCTTTAAGCGCATGGGTTTATTTGGAAAAAATATACCGTAACGATTCGCTTTTTGCAGGGCATGAGAAGCCGATAAAGGCGATTGAACTTGAAAAACAACGCATAAAAATGGAAGACAGCGTGTTTTTAGCCGGGCTGAATCCTGAATCTTACGTTGCTTGGTATTTGCCTGTCCGGAAGCTAATAAGCTCTGTTTCTGTTATAGCCCAATACCGCACAGAAGAAATTCCATCAACCATAGCTGCATTCCGAAATTTAGACTATACTGATGATCGGTTATTCAAAAGTGGGTTGCTTCGCGATGCCGTTGATGCTCACTTCTGGCTCATTGAAAATAGCGGGCGACCGTTGGACTCGGTTTTTGTTGAGATGAAAATTTCCATTGATCGTATGATAGAATCCCTTTTGGTAGATGAACACAAAATGAATGACATTAGCGACTACTTGTTTAAGTTGCTCGAAAAACGAAGCCTTTTTGATGCCTCAGAATATTTGGCATTAAAACTATTGAATGAAAATGGGTGTACACTCAATAGTGATCTCGCTTCGCAATTGGAAAGTTATCGTGCCATGAAAAAAGGGAATACGGCTCCCAATTTTGCATTCGGTGGAGACCATGTAATGCCCGGTTATCATGCATCAGGAGCACCTAAAAAACTTACTGACCTTGAAAATGATTATACTGTTATCGTATTTGGTGCCAGCTGGTGTCCTCAATGTCCCGGTGAGCTAGCAGGTATTGCACGACATTATGAAAGATGGAATGAGCTGGGAGTAGAGGTAGTTTTTGTATCGTTGGATACCGATAAACAAACTTTTAAACGGTTTGCCGGAAATTTCCCTTTTATTAGCGTCTGCGATTATCAAAAATGGGAAAGTCCAATAGTAGAATCCTATTATGTATTTGCAACACCCACTATTTATTTGTTGGATAATAAACGCAAAATTTTGCTCCGTCCTAATTCTGTCAAGCATTTAGACTCGTGGGTCGATTGGTATTTGGTGAAGGGTAATGAAATCAAATAAAATAGCAAAAAAATATAATGCTCCCTGCATAGCCGCTCTCAGCGGCCTGGCGGATGGAAGATTATCCGAAAACATCCATCGGCTATGCGGCTATTCTATGCAAAAATATCTGACTAATGGAAGTCCGATTCTAAGTCGGGCTCCCATTTTTGCCTTTCAAAGCCTTATTCTGAGATGGAAAGTCGCGGCGTGTCTCTAAAAAAATCCATGTCGCAGACGCAATACCAGAATTAGCTTAACACTCTTTTGTATCCGGGTGCTTTTGTGTATAGAATATATTTACAGCTGACTTCACCTGATTTTTGGCCGCCATCGTGCCCAAATTTCGTAAGGATTTATTATCACAAGGTGGGAATACTGTCCGATTTTGGGAAAAGTCTTTTTAGAGTAGTTTTATCTGCATAAAAATATAAATTGCATCCAAAATACATCAAAACCCAAAAAAAATTGTTGTCAACTGTATTAAAATGTATTTTTATAGAATAATAAAATAGTGTGAAGATAATCATATACATACAAACCCTTATTCTAATATTTATTGGTGTAAGTGCCAAAGCCAATAAAGTCGATAGTTTAGCTCAATTGGTGAAAACAGCATCGGCAGATACCCATAAGGTAGCCCTTTTGTTCGATATTTCGCAAAACTATCGGAGTGCAGGCGACGACTCTTTATATGCCATATACCTCGATTCCGTGTATCAGCTTGCCACAAATTTAAACTATAAGCGTGGATTGGTTGAGTATTATGATGAAATTGGTTATCGGTACCGCAAGCGTTCCGCTTTTAAAGAAGCTTTGGAGGCTCACCTCGAAGCGTTGAAATTAAGCCGTGAAATTGGCTACAAAGCCTATTTGCCTCGCATTTACAATAACATTGGTGTTGTATATCGCCGTCTGGACGAGTATAACCAAGCGGTAGAATATCACCTAAAAGCGTTGAGTGCAGGTGAAGAGTATGGCGATAACCGCAGCCAAATGTATGCACGCAACAGTTTGGGAAATGTGTTTGCTTTGATGAAGCGATACGATCAGGCCATGATCTATTTTAGGCAGGCCTTGAAGCAGGCTGCCGAAACAGGGAACCTTCGAAGCCTTGCCATAAACTACAATAATATTGGAGAACTACTCGAAACAAAAGGAGATTACAACGAAGCGTTAAGGTATTATTTCAAGTCGCTCGAATATAACCAGCAAAATAACAGTAAAATTGGAATTGCTATTTCATACGATTGTATCGGCTCGGTGTATGCTGAAATGAATCAACACCATAAAGCCATTAGTTATTATGAGCAGGCTTTGAGTATGAACCGCGAAATTGGCGACCGAATTTATGAGGCTGTTAGCTTACAAAATATTGGCGATTCGTATGCACAACTGTATCAAGATTCACTGGCTATTCAATTTCTCAAAAATGCGCTGAGGGGTGCTGCCGAAATCGGCTCGAAAAGCGTGGAGCGCGATGCACACAAAAGTCTTTCTCGAGTTTATGAGCGCAGAGGGCAAAGTCAGTTAGCGCTTACTCATTATAAAGATTATGTAAACCTGAAGGAGGATATTTTAAATGAAGTAAACTCCAAAAACATCAGTAAACTACAGACGCTTTACGATACCGAAAAACAGCGTCGCGAAATTGCTATGCTCGAACAAGAAAAGCTGCAACGCGAAAAGGAAAATCAGTTAAAAAACACCTTCATCATCGCGCTTGCAGGGGTGATTAGCGCATTAAGTTTTTTGGCGTTCTTTCTTTATCGCGGCAATAAAATTAAGCGCAGAAATAACGATCAGCTCAGGAATCAATCAAAGCTTATTTCTCAAAAGAATGCCCAACTGAACGAGAAAAGTGTGCAAATGGAACAAATTAACCGAAAAATTACCGATAGTTTGCTTTACGCAGAACGTATACAGCAAGCCTTGTTGCCACAAAATAGCCTTCTCGATAGCCTATTTCTCGATCATTTTATATTTTATTTGCCGCTCAATGTGGTAAGTGGCGATTTCTATTGGGCAGGCCGATATAAGAACAAAGCACTTTTTACGGTGGCCGATTGCACCGGACATGGCGTTCCCGGAGCAATGATGAGCATGTTGGGCAACTCTTATTTGAGTGAAACAATTCGTAATCCGAATGTTACTACAGCAAACGAAATGCTCGATCAAATGCGCGATATGATTATTTCATCGTTGCACCAGCAGGGAGCAGCCGGCGAATCGCGCGACGGAATGGAGCTCTCTATTTGCCTATACGACCCAACTACCCAAATGCTCGAATTTGCCGGAGCGCATATTTCCATTTACATTGCCACCAAACCAACTCAAGAAGACCCATACAAAATTGTTGAGCTGAAAGGCGACCGAATGCCCATTGGGTACTATCGGTTTATGAAACCTTTTACCGTTCAAACATACAAAGTGCAGCCCGACGATATTGTTTACTTGTTTACCGATGGGTATGTAGACCAATTTGGAGGCAAGAAAAATCGACGCTTTCAAACAAAGCATTTTAAGCAATTATTAGCCGAAAATGCAAATAAACCAATGGAGGAGCAACAAAAGATTATTCGCAATGCATTTTATAACTGGAAAGGAGATGGCGAACAAATTGATGATGTCCTAGTTGTTGGTTTAAAACTGCCTGTGAAATAAATGCTCAAACCACAAGTATTTTGAAAATACTAAAAAAGTATGTTTCGGCACGCTGTAAACGATGTGGAGAGAAAAATATCATAACACATCCAGAATTAATCAATTTATTTAGAAAATATTCTTTCTTTCACTTGTTTTTCGTGTATTTTTGCACGCGATACGTATAATTTAATTATTTTTAACAGATAAACAATCTTTGTAATGGGGGATAGAAAGATTTCATCAGCATTAATTTCTGTATACAACAAAGAAAACCTGGAACCGGTTATTCGACAACTGGA
>JAWOEM010000075.1:0-14423 GCA_046482785.1 Salinivirgaceae bacterium | reverse complement strand
TTCGCATTCGCGTAGCTTCAGCGAACGCAGACGGCGTAGCAAGGGGTACGACCTAAGCAAATCACTTTTTCACCACGTTAAAACCACTCAACTAGACACAATAAACTATACTCTATTGGCTGCATTTGGTGTATTAATCAACAATTAAGGTTCCTGACTCATATTGACGGTAAAACTTAGCTAATTCGCCTAGTAATTTGCTAATTTGCTGTATGGCTCTGGTGGTTTCCTCGCCCACTTCCATGTTTTTTAGTTTAAGCATTAAATAGCCGTATACGGCATTTAACGCAACTTCAATTTCATTAGGGGTGATGATTTTTGTTTTGGCCTTAAATTCGAGTATATAGGGGCGAACGTTTATGTATATTTGTTTGTATTGGTTCATCTTTTCGTTATTGATGAGCCAAATGTGCATGCGATTAATATCCTTAATAAAATTATCGATGTAAATAAGATGACCGGTCTTGATAACATCTTCAGATTTCATCTGCTGTATAAGGTGCTCATACCACTGTTTAACTTCTTCGTATTCTTCCTCTGTTGTTTTGTATTGGCCAATTATTTTAGTTTCGAGCAAATCAATGTCGAACTGACATGCACGAATAGTATCCTCGATTTGGAACATGTACAATAAATATTCGACAATATTGGTTTTTCGTTTTTGTTTTGCTACAAACATGTCTATGGATTTTATCTTAAAACTTTAATGAGAATGACTCAAAATCCGGAAGCATAAAAAAAATAGATACTTGCGGTATTTAGGTTATATGAAAAAAGGGCTATTCATTTCTGAACAGCCCTTTTATATTTCATTTTGACTTTCTATTTAATAATAGACTGAAATGTCGCATCTTCTTTATATCGAATGAATTCGATATCCGTTGCGGCTGTTTGTTTCAGGTCGCCATTCTTTTCGATGGCAGTTCTAAGGTTATTAAATAAAACTTCTGATTCTTGTTTACGTGCACCAACAATTGCTTTTACATAGTAAAGTAGTGCATTTTCTTTGTCTTCCACTTTTTCTAGGATCCCAAGTGTGGCGTCATATGCTTGCTCATTCTTGGTTTCGCTGTACTGTAGAAGTTTTGCAAGTGCAAAGTTTACAGTTTGGTACTCGCTGCTTGCGTACATATCTACTGCATCTTGATATTTACCTTCTTTTGTTGCAAGCATCGCTTGGTTATAGCTGGCATGTTTTCCACCTGCTGTTGCAGCATCTAGGTATTCTGCAGCTTTTTCTGTATCACCTTGCGCAAGAGCAACTGCTCCAAGATTATTTAGCACTTTACTATTGTCTGAATCGATTTCTTTAGCGGCTTCAAAACTTGTTGCAGCATCGGCATAATTACCCAGCTGATAATTAACAACTCCTAAGTTATTATGTCCTCTATAGTCATCGCTGTACTGCTGAGTAACAGCTGTATAGATTTTTTTCTGCTCTTCTTTGTCCTCTGTCAACGTAGCAGCGTAAATAAGTTCTTCTACGCTTAAGGTATCGGGCTGCTCTAATGCAAAGGTCGAAATTTCTTCGTCTGAAAACCCTACAATGGCAACTTTCATGCTCATTTCAGAACGACGAAGTTGTGGGAGTACGTCAGTTTTCAAATCCTCAAATGCAGCAGAGATATTTTTAATCTCTTTTTCGCGTACTTCTGGATCGTTATACATTGAAAGAACTCTTAAGATAAGATCTTTGTCTTGTACATCAGATTTTTGCAATTCTCTTTTAAACCCGTCCCAATCTTCTGCAACAGACTTGGCGTTGTAGATGTTCTTTTCGTCTTCTATGGAAACTTTTGCTTTTTTAACTTGCTTTCCTACAAAATCTTTAGAAACAACTTTACGTTTGTCAGAAAGTTTAGTATTCAGCTCAATTGTTCCATCAGGTGATGCATAAGCGTCGATTGTAATATTTTCTACATTCATATTTTCCGCTGCAGCAATCTCTTCGAGATAGTCATTGAAAGCTTTAATTTCATCTTTCGTTAATTCACCTCTTCTAATGTTGTGGCGGTTAATAAGAAACTGGATTTTAGCCTGTTTTGTTTCGTACTGCACACGCTCAAACTTATCGGCAGCTTTAATCACTTTGGCGTCAGTCAAATCGAGAAGTGTAGCGGTAGACATAACTCCTGGTGCAACTTCTCTTTCTAAGACAACCATTTCTTCGTCTTTCATGGTAGCGTTACCTCTTGCATAAAGTGTTCCTTCTCTCATAGCTGGCTCGTAAGGAACTTTGCTGGTAATCTCAAAAGAACCACCACTAGCGTATGAAATCACTTTATTATTACCTTGCACGTCTTCACCTTGCATTTTCAAGGATTTGAATGCAACTTCCTGATCGCCGTATTTGAGTACGGGTGTTACTTCCAATTCAGCTTTCTTCTGGAAAAACTTAGCAGGAAACGATCCGGTTAATTTGATTTCGATGCTATCACCGTGCATTTCAACTGGTGAAGGTTGCGCATCTAAAGTAACTTCTGCTGCCATCTTTTGCATTTTCTCTAAGGATTGACATCCTGTGAAAAACAAAGCGGCTGCAAACATGATTGTTAAATACTTGAAACTTGTTTTCATAGTTTTACAATAATTTTATGGATTCCTCTTCTTAATTCATTTCATTAAAGTTACAAAGCTATAAATGTTTTTGGAAAAAAAAAAGCAACTTTTGTTTTCATTCCCCCCAAAACTAAGCTAAAACAGTGTATTTTTCAGATTTTATACAGCATTTTATCAATTGTTTTGCAAAGTTATTTGCTTTGTCAACCTCTAACGTATTGTTAACAAATTATTTACATTTTTTGTTTAAACAATTCGCTATTAAATGGAATTATTTGTACGATATATCAAAATAAAAAAAATTATCCCGTATTATTTACCAAAAATAACCTCTTATAAAATATTTATAATCGCAGTGATTATGCTCATATTTGTTTTTCAACAATAACTGCTTGCTGAATTTGCTCAAAGAAATCGAGAAAAAGCATTGATAACACTTCTTTGTTGATGGCAATTACTTTGACTGCATTTTCCGCATTTTCAGGCAACGAAGTATACCGTGCCATTCCTTTCAGAACACGACATACCCCTTCAAAGGAGCCATAAAGTTCAGGCCAGCGGTTTTTAATCCAAAAGGGCATATAGAGTTGCATTCGCAATGGCATCTGGTGAAACCACTTGAGCAAAATTATATTCATGCGATCGAGAAAAATCGGTAATGGTTCACTATGGAAAGTTGACCAATTCTTTACTAATAAATGATCGAAGACAATATCTGTGACAACTCCGGCATACTTTCCATAGTATGGAGCAAACAATAAATTAGTCTCACTAATTATGGTATGCGTATCGGTAAAATGGTCGATTTTCCGGTGTAAAGTGATTCCATCCTGTATGCCTTGCGGATAATGAGTAAAATTGCGCCCTTTTACTGCATCGGCAATAAAATTACCAACAATTACTTGTTCATCGTTGCCTGATAGGAATATGTGTGCCAGATAATTCACTATTGTTTGAATTTTACAATCGTTATATTTATTCGGGGCTTCGAACAGGTTATCCAACTCATTTCAAAATGCCGATGCTCACCCATTAAAAACATTGTTTAGTCGGGGTCAACTTGAATTCCGCAAGGATTTCCGGCTTGAAAAATTAAATGCTTGTGGAATTCAGGCATTAAAAAATTAGGATAATTTATTTAAAACCCTATATTTGTTTTCGATATTTTTTAAATACTAACTATAAAAAAACGGAGGACTATATGTCGAAACGTAATGTAATTATTATCGGAGCTGCAGGTCGCGATTTTCACAACTTTAATACTTATTATCGCGATAATGAATCATTTAATGTTGTTGCCTTTACTGCAGCGCAAATTCCTGATATTGACGGGCGCAAATATCCGGCCGAACTTGCCGGCAAATTATATCCTGATGGGATTCCAATTCATGCAGAAGCTGATTTAGAGAAGCTTATCAAGGAATTAGATGTGCACGAATGTGTATTTTCTTACAGCGATGTAACTTATGAGCATGTGATGAGCGTTGCCTCAAAGGTAAATGCTGCAGGAGCTTCTTTTGGGCTTATTGGAGGAAACGATACCATGATTAAGAGTAAAAAGCCACTGATTGCGGTTGGTGCCGTTAGAACAGGTTGCGGAAAATCGCAAACCTCGAGAAGAATAATCGAGCTTTTAATGGAAGCCGGTTTAAAAGTAGTGGCAATTCGCCATCCGATGCCTTACGGCGATTTGGTTAAACAAAAAGTGCAGCGCTTTGCAAAAATAGAAGATTTGGAGAAACACGATTGCACAATTGAGGAAATGGAAGAATATGAGCCTCATATTTCCAGAGGTAACGTTATTTATGCCGGTGTTGATTATGAAGCCATTTTACGCGAAGCGGAAAATGATCCTGATGGTTGCGACGTGGTTCTTTGGGACGGAGGAAATAACGATTTCCCATTTTACCAACCAGATTTAATGGTAACTGTAGTGGATCCGCACCGTCCGGGGCACGAATTGAAGTATTATCCGGGAGAAACTACTTTACGTTTATCTGACGTAGTGGTTATCAATAAAATGGATAGTGCCGATGCCGACAATATTCAGATTGTACGTGAAAACATTGCGAAAATTGCTCCAGAAGCAATTGTTGTAGATGGTGCTTCGCCATTGACCATCGATAAGCCGGAGATTATTAGAGGTAAAAAAGTTCTTGTTGTGGAAGATGGCCCAACATTAACTCACGGTGGTATGAAGATTGGCGCCGGTACTGTTGCAGCACGTAAAGCAGGAGCTGCAGAAATGGTTGATCCAAGACCATATGCAGTAGGTCGTTTGAAAGAAACATTCAGTATTTACCCTGAGATTGGAACATTGCTTCCTGCTATGGGGTATGGAGATGAACAGAAGAAAGATTTGGAGAAGACCATTAACAATACACCATGTGATGCTGTAGTTATTGCTACACCCATCGACTTAAGTCGGATTGTTAAAATTGACAAGCCAACTGTAAAAGTAGGTTACGAACTTCAGGAAATTGGTCAGCCTTCATTGGTACAACCAATTAATGATTTCATTAAGAAACATAACTTGAAGTAAGAGCAAACATAAAAAAAGAAAAGAGGCTGTCTACTATTTTAGACAGCCTCTTTTTTATAACCCAAATTGAGCGATTCTTGCTCTATTCCTATTGTTTTATAAACGTTGAATAGGCAGTGTTCCCTTCGCCTTGAACTTTCAACAAATACACCCCTTTCATTAAACCGCTTACCGGAATGTTGGCTTTTCTGCTATGAATTTCGCACGTTTTTTGAATTCGTCCATCCATCGAAATAATCTGAATCTCACTTATTTTTATTTTGCTCTCAACAATCAGATAATCGCTTGCCGGGTTCGGATAAATGGTGGCTTCAAAAGCACCATCTGCAATTGCGCCGCTTCCCAAAACAAATGCAAGTGTCCAGTCGGTCGGATCACCTAAATAGTCTACTATTTCAAAAGCCATATACGAAGTATCTGCTTTTAACTCAATATTCAATAGTGAGTCTATTTTGTGGTTTAATGTGCTATAATCATAATCCCAATTAGTGTCGATACGCAGCCGAGCCCCGGGACTCAAAACCAAATCGACATCTGAATCAGGCTTCACTACCTGCATTTCTACATACAGCACCTTGTTTTCGCTATCGGTATGAACAAAATACATTTCCGATTCTGTTTCCAGAATATCTGCCAATGCATATTGCACTATACCGAGCTGATAGAAGCGAAAATTACCATTGGCTGCTTCTACTTTTACACGATAATTTCCAAGCTCATCGGCAGGTTCGTCGAGATAGGTTAGCGTTTGGTAAATGTTCATTGGGCGAATCATTTCTTCCCAACTGGCACGATCCATTTCTAAATAATAAAAAACGGAATCGGGGCGATATTCACCAAGGCTGGCAAAGCTTTCTAGTGCTGTTTCCTGCAGCACGGCCTCTGCTCCTACTTCTGCCCTGTGCGTAAGGTTTTGAATGCGCACTTCTGAGATATCGCCATTGGCATAAACATCTGTAATTATAAATTGCCCATTCGAAAATGAACTCATTTCCTCGAAATTCATTCCCATGGATACGGTATCTAGGGTTTGATTGTCTAATTGATAGGCCAACATTTCTAAGGGCTGTCCCTGAGCTGTTTGTGCAGGAAAAAACACCTGACCAAACTGCATTTGTCCCTTGCCTTTTAGTGTATGATTTTCAGATATTGTGGTTCCCTGATCGCCCAACAGGAGCGTTCCATCAGCACCAACAACCTGAAGTTTAACAGCGCTTTCGGATTGTGTTCCATTTACTTCGCTCCACATAAATACCGGATGTCCATCATTATTTTCGCCAACACAAGATACGGTTGTTTGATTCATTTGGTCGTTGACAGATAAGTTTAGTCCGTTTTCGACAAACCCGATGCTTCCATCTATGGTAACATGCTGCGCGAACACATCGTTATTGGAGTTAAAATCGGGGTCGCCGTACCAGGTTATGTACAATCCATTATTTTTAGCGGGCATAACACCAAATGCCCGTCCCATACCAACTCCAGAGTTGTTTGTGGCGACAACAGGGCTATCCCAAACATTTTGTCCGGTTTTATCGATAAGTTGGACATGAATTTCACGATCGCCATATTGTCCATCCTGATTAAAGTAAACAACATACACAAGGGAATCGCCGGCAGAAACCAAATGAGGTTCTAAAATTCGCTTATCTCCGTCGCTAATAGAGTTTCCATTGTCCCACCGCCGGTCACCATTAGGCGCAAGCCATTGCATATCGGCAGTATAACCGGCAGCACTCATTTTGCTCCATGCAGCAACTAAATCTCCATTGCCTAAAACAACTGCTTTTGGTCCTAGCTCAGCATCATAATCGGCATCGGCCACAACAAGTTCAACCCCGGCTGCTCCCCAAACAGATTCTCCGGCAGGATTGAATTTATATCCAAAAATATCTTTGTCAGTATTGCCGTTACGCGTATCACTAAAAACAACGTAAGCATTGGTTCCATCAGAAACTAATGAATAATTACTAACCCATGAATCTTGGGGATAATCAGTAACCAACGCCGGTTCATCCCATTTGGGGTTTCCTAACGGGTCGATATATTGGATATACATTTTGTACCCCGACGTTTCGTTGTACCACGTAACATAAAAGCCACTATCGGCAGTAGCAATATGGGGTATATCGTATGCAGCTCCAGCAATTTCTTCGCTAATTACTACCGGACTATCGGCAGAAAACTGAGCATTTCCCGCAACTGCAAGGAGAAAAAAGACACTAAATAAAATATTCTTCATACAGTACATATTAAAAGTTAAGTTTTTGTCGTAATTTTTTTATTTCTTCCAATTGAGCTTCGAATCCCGGTTTTTCGAGTAATGCAAACATATTTGTTTTGTAGTCTTCTACTCCGGGCTGATCGAATGGATTGACTTGCAACATAAGACCACTAATGGCACATGTGGCCATAAAAAAGTACAGAAGCGAACCAATAGTTTCAATACCATCGTCTTGTAGTTTAAGAAGAATATTGGGTACGCCGCCACTGTTATGAGCCAACATAGTGGCTTCCATGGCATTATTGTTTACAAACCCAAAATCTTTATCGGCCAAATAGTTGAGTTTATCGAGATTTTCATCGTCGTTGGAAATTTTTTCGGGCTTTAATTGTCCATTTTCGAATTTCACAACCGTTTCGAACAGGTTACGATTTCCGTCTTGTATGTATTGCCCCATGGAATGCAAGTCCGTAGTAAAGTCGACACTTGCCGGAAAAATTCCTTTTCCACCTTTCCCTTCGCTTTCGCCAAATAACTGCTTCCACCACTCTGCGATGTAGTGAAATTTATGATGATAATTGGCTAACACTTCGGTTGTATGTCCATTTTGAAGCAATGTGTTGCGCAAAGCAGCATATTCCAGGGCAATATTATCGGTTTTGCTCCATATTTCCGTTTGCATTTCTTTTGCTCCTGCAATTAGGCCTTTAATATCGAACCCGGCCACAGCAATAGGCAGCAGACCAACGGGAGTAAAAACAGAGAACCGCCCACCAACGTCGTCCGGAATTACGAAGGTTTTCATTCCTTTGGCATCGGCCAGCTGGCGGAGAGCACCTTTCGATGCATCGGTAATTGCCACAACGCGTTCTGTCATGGCGCTTTCGCCAAATTGGTCTACTAACGCTGTACGCAAATGCCTGAATGCCAAGGCCGGTTCGGTAGTAGTTCCCGATTTGGAGATGGAAATAATACTCCACTTTTTGGTACTCAAATAGGCTGCTAGTTCTGTTAAGTAACCGGGAGACAACTGATGGCCGGCATAGACAACCTCGCATCCATTGTGGTCAAATGGATTTTTCTGCGATTCGATTACGGCACGAGCTCCAAGATATGAGCCTCCAATACCAATAACTACAACCACGTCGCTGTTGGAGCGCAATTTATTAGCTGTTTCATTAATTTCATCGAGAAATGCCTGATCGGTTTGTGCGGGCAAATCAATCCATCCCAAAAAATCATTTCCTGCGCAGGTTTTATCTGAAAGGGATTTCATGAGATTGGCTCCCATGGCTTTGTACCGATGGTAATGAGAATCCACCATACGATTGCTCACCAACGACTTGTCAATTGTAATTTTCATGCTAATCGAATTTTTATTATCATTAATTTAACTTATAAACAGGAATTTAAAGGAGAATACTCTGTCTTCACCAACTTTTGAAGGTACAAAATTACCCAAATTATACAAAATTAAAATTATGATCGATCTAAATTCGCTCCAAAAAAAGCAGATGGACTGGGAATTTAGGAATACAATCTACAGCCCCCAAGACTAAGGTAACAGTGAAGGCTCCGTATCTTTACGAATTCAAAATCAGTTATTTAGGAGCTAAAATATGCAAGAAAAAACAATAAAACCCACTGTATTCATGCGAATTAGCTGCATTGCATTCATCAGGCTACACCTGACTCGATTCGACTAAGCAAATAATCCTGTTTGATCTCAATACTTCACCCAAACAGGTTGGCTTCCTAAGTTGGGGTTTTATGAAAAGTATTACCTTTGCCGACTTTTAGACACAAAAGTATCCAAAAACCCGATTCATAAAAAAAGGGTTGTCATCAAGCTAGAATAAATCGCACTATGAGTAACCAGCACAACTTCAGCAAGGTAGATGTATCAGTAACAGAAAATGGGAAGAAGCTCCCGATTGTGGAGTCGTTTTACAGCATTCAGGGCGAAGGCTTCCACACAGGTAAGGCAGCCTATTTTATTCGCATTGGCGGATGCGATATTGCTTGCCACTGGTGCGACAGCAAGGTGAGTTGGAATGCATCGATTCATCCGTTAATGAGTATTGAAGAAATTGCAGACAATGTGCTGGCAACCCCGGCGCGCTCGGTTGTGGTTACGGGCGGCGAACCTGCTCTTTATAATCTTGAGCCGCTGAGTAACATCATCCGGGAAAACCAAATTGCAAATTTCATAGAAACGAGTGGTGCTTATACGATCAAAGGAAATTGGGACTGGATTTGTGTGAGTCCGAAACACAATAAAGAACCACTTATTGCCAATTTAAGAAAGGCCAATGAGCTTAAAGTTGTAATATTCAACGAAGACGATTTTGCATTTGCCGAAAGGTGGAAAAAACATGTGCCTATGGAGTGCCAACTATTTTTGCAACCGGAGTTTTCGCAATTTGAAAAAATGGCTCCAAAAATTGTCGATTTTGTGAAAGCATTTCCCCATTGGAATGTTTCGCTCCAATCGCACAAGTACTTAGATATTCCATAAACAAGACGCCTCCCATTTGAGGGGAATACAGCAGCGCTAATCTACACAAAAAATAAAACGACGCCGCCAACAGCAATAAAAGCCCCAAAAATTTCGCGTAAAGTGACCTTTTCTTTAAAAATAATTACAGCGGGGACAATTATCAGTACAGGAACCAGTGACATGAGGGTTTGGGCAATACCTGCAGTGGTATATTTTACGGCAAGTAAAGAGAGTGTAACTCCTAAAAAAGGGCCGAAAAATGCGCCTCCCGATGTAAAAATCATTCCTTTTTTATCTTTCAGTCCGGCAAACACCTTTCGCCATCGGTTCATAAAGCTAAAAACGATCATAAAGCCAACAGCGCCGGCCATTACGCGTATGTGGGTAGAGGCAACCACATCGTATCCTTCCATTCCTTTTTTGCTAAGTACCAACCCAATTGCCTGACCGGTAGCTCCGCCAAATGCAAGCAAAAGTCCCAGCGGATTGTGAAACCAGTCTTTCAATTTGGCTTTTTTGCCATTTGCATCGCGAGCCGGACGATTAAGCACAACCATCATTATTCCGCTAAGGGTAATTCCCATTCCGAGCAACGCTTTTGGCGACATAGATTCATTTAAAATTAGCCAGCCTGCAATAGCTGCAACCGGGGGCGATAGGGCCATAATAAGCATAGAGATGCGTGCTCCAACAACAACGAAGGCTTGAAAAAGCAACAAATCGCCAATTGTAAATCCTACAATTCCGCTAAGTGCCAGCCATCCCCAATTATACAGTGTGGCATCGACAGGCAGAAAATAGCCCCGCATAATCCAGGTAACTGTTCCAAGCAAGAAAAAAGCCATAAAAAGGCGAATGAGATTCACCGATAGTGAGCCAATGCGCTTACCGGCAGCCTCGAAAAAAATAGACGTTGCAGTCCAACAAATTGCGGTTCCCAAACCGGCAAGTTCTCCGTAGTAATTTTCCATAGCACAAAATTGTGTCGCAATTTGGTTAAAAAAAATAAAACCACGCAATAAAGCGCTGCATGAAATATTATTTATTGATTATTTTCGTTGCATGGACATGACAACTGCACAATTAGAAAGAAGCAAGCAAATACTGGCCGGCGCCCCTTTATTCGAAGGCACACAAGGATATCAGCTTGAGACAGTTATAAAGGCATCGCTCTATGTTCGATATACAGCCGGGCAAATAATTTTCGAAAAAGGTGATCGTGCCAACGGTTTTTTCATTATTCTGGAAGGGACGGTAAAAATTCATGTGCGCGACATTAAATTTATTGAACTGGGGACCGGGAAATATTTTGGCGAATATGCACTTATTGCAAACGAACCCCACTCTTCTACCGTAACAGCAATACGTGACTGCGAATGCTTGGTTATTCCTCCCGATGTATTTGAGAATTTACTGCAACAAAGCTTGCCTTTTAGCAACCGTCTTTTAAAAACACTTATTCAACGTTTACGATCGAAAGATGAATTGGAAATCTCACTTCGAAAGAAAAACACTGAAATTAACGAGCGAAACGAAAAAATTCGATTCCAAAACCAGAAAATTAAGATCCAAAACGAACGCATTCAGGAGAGCATTGAATATGCCGGAATGATTCAGTCGACATTGCTCCCATCTTTCAAACTGCTGGACATTAAGTTGGAAGATTATTTTCTGATTTTTCATCCGAAAGAAAAGGTGAGCGGAGATTTTTATTGGTTTGCCCAGATAGAAAATAAATATTGCATAGCAATTTCGGATTGTACAGGTCACGGTGTTCCGGGAAGTATGATAAGTATTCTGGGAATACAATTTTTGAATGAGATAATTAATAAAATTCCATCGCCCGATCCCGGACTAATTTTATCGAAGCTGAACAATAAAATGCAGAACGCACTTAACCAAAACCATGAAAAATACCACTCACATGATGGGATGGACATGAGTATTATTGTGATTGATTTTGATTCGTTGCAACTCTCCTACGCCGGGGCACAAAGTCCAATGTATATTGTGCGAGACGGTAAATTATCAATTTTTGAAGCTGATAAGGTTAGCATCGGTACCGCTCCGCATAATTACACATTCAACCGACAAGATACGCTACTGGATTATCACGATATGATTTACCTGTATACGGACGGTATTGTTGACCAATTTGGTGGTTCTAATGATTCGCGTTATGCTACCAAACAATTACGCAACATTCTTCTTTCGGTGGCAGAAGAAGCACCGTTGGTTCAGGAGCAGGCAATTTTGGATAGTTTTATGGAATGGAAAGGGGAAAATGCACAGACTGATGATGTAACGCTTCTTGGTGTTCGCATTTGATGCGTGTACTAAAAGCTCCAATAACTTCGTTTCTTTCATTTTGAAAACAGTTATTTACAAGCGTAAACGCCTTGGTTTTCAAAATAAAAAAGCCTTGTTCTTGGAGTTTTTGTACTACGCGTACCCAAAATAATTTAGCAAATAACCTCCAAATTGACGCGTGTACTAAAAGCTCCAACAACTTCGTTTCTTTCATTTTGAAAACAGTTACTTACAAGTGTAAACGCCTTGGTTTTCAGAATAAAAAAGGGATCAGTTCATAAAGTTGTGGAGCTTTAATTTTCATGCTGCTCATACTTGCGATTTAAAGTTTGGAAATAAAAATGTTGTGTAAAGCTTTTAAGAGCTTCCATCTTGATTTTTGTCAAAAAAAAAAGAACGAAGCAAAACTTAAGTCTGACCGGCAAATGGATTTGGGAGGGTACGGGCGGCAGAAACGTAACACTACCGTTCGCGGTTATGAAGCGAAGGCTTTACTTGTAAAAAACTCTCAAACTTCACAGAGCCAAAACTTTGTTTTACAAATGTACAACTTTTGCCGTCAAAACGAAGTTTTGGCGGTGTTAAAATAAAATTTCAAGCCCACAAAACGAACGGATTGCCTTTGCTTTATGAACCGCTGTTGGGTGGCGTATTTAGTATTTTTTCATTTTATTTGGGTTTTGTCGATTGTCAAAAAGCGTTACAATTTTAATTTTCAAGTCGTCAATTCGATAAAAAATCGTTGTTTGTTTAGTCAATGCAGCTTTTCTCAATCCGTTTGAGGTCGAGCTTGTTGGGAAAAGTTCAGGATTCGCTTGAATCAAGTGTATCTGTCGGTCTAGAAATCTGGAAAAATTCCGAATCTCTCGTTCAGTCCACCGTTGTTCAAGATATTCAATAATTCTTGCCAGATTTTTCAATGCTTCGTCAGACCAAATGATTTTATAGGTACTTTCCATAAATCTGCTTAGCTGCTTCGTGAGAGTTCATCCGTCCTTCTTCGATGTCCTTCAATCCGCGATTGATCGATGCAAGTTCTTCGTCATTTAAGTCAGCATACCAGTCCTTTGATTTAGCATAACTATCTTTTATCGGCCGAAGTTTTTCGATCACCGATGAATCATTGAGTCTAGATATCCACTCGATTAGGTCCAATTTTTCGCTTTGTATGTTCATTGTAACACTTTTTTACGAAAATACTAATTATTGTACGAATGAAAAAACAGAAATGTTTTATTTGCGGGGAATATATGCCACCCAACAACTAAAAACACTAAGGCTTTGTAGGTCTTTTCAACAATCTATATGTTCTTTTCCTTAATGAAAAGAACAAAATCTTGTCCGACAACTGGCGGAAATCAAGACTTAGCTTCTTTCGCGACCTTCTTAGCTCTTACAAGCTGAAAACCCCGACATAGTGAAGCTTTCCAATTTATTGGAATTAGCTGAACATGATCGGGGCGGAATTAAAAGAACTCACGGATGCAAGAATCGATAATCCTTCTCATTGCAAGTCCATCCGCATCCGCTCAAACAGCTTTTAGCCCCGATTTAGTTCAGCTAAAATTTTGTATTCAAAATTAAGCTTCCCTGTATCGGGATTTTCTATATTGCAACTCACAACTATATTATTCTATATCCAATTCAGCGCTTGCTTCAAGCTAGAAGGTACCCGCAAAAGAAACTTATGTCAATCCCTAAATTCATGGCTAATAAGACATTATTGAGCAAGTGCCCCATGCGGGTTGGCCTGATCAAATTGGCGGGCTAGCGTAGGGGTGAATGTTCTACTCGAATTAATCAATAGAATGATTGGTAAATCATAACTATTGATTTTATGAGAGTGAATCCCGATATAGAAAATATAGACAATTGGTTAAGCAATTGTTTTATGTTTTCATAATCGGGGTTCAATCAATATAAATGACATAAAAGCGGCTTGTTCAGCTTTTATATGTCATTTAATTTATTGAACAGAGCGCGGGGAAGCGTAATTTGATCTTGAATTTCCATTAATATCAAACCATTCCTCAGTAATTTGTCTTGTAACGGGTCTTGAGGTTATGTAACAATGTGGTTCAAAAGGAATTTCTTCTGGTTTTATAAGTGCTGGAATATTGAGATAAAAATCATCAAGAGTATCATTCATTCTCATTTGTTCGAAACGTTCACCTATTTTTCTGTCGAGATACCAAGAATTTGGTGCTGTAGTTATTTCAGGATAAACCTTATTCCATGCCAAAGTAAAATCAGCTAATACTCCGTCAATATCTAAACCAATTTTTGGA
>JAWOEM010000055.1:0-2821 GCA_046482785.1 Salinivirgaceae bacterium | reverse complement strand
CCCTCCGCCCTGCGGGCACCTCCCTCAAGGGAGGAATAGCTTTGTGCAAAATTTTACTTCAATTTTTACACTTTTTCAAATATCTAATATCTAATATCTAATACCTAATATCTAATACCTAATATCTACCTAATTTCTTTTCCATACTTTTCAACAAGCTGTTTTTGGCTATTAAATATTTCGTATCTTTGGGTTTGAACTCATTATTTTGTTGCAATGGAATTACGAACATTATCTCCGAAAAAATCTTTAAATAAAGCCTTTCTGAAAGTTAAACCACATCGTTCTGATATTGAGCGTTTCAAGGATAATCTTAAGCGTTTGCTCGATGCGGTAAATGATACAGAATCTGAAGAGCACCATAAAAATTTGGTGATTGATTTTTTGAAAAAGACGTATTATGATCCTGATTATTTTGTAAATACAAAAGGTCGTACTGATTTGGTAATTCATACCGGTAATTCGTCAAAAGATGCGGCAGGGGTGATTGTGGAGGCGAAAAAGCCGACTAATTCTGCTGAAATGCTGTCGACTAATTCGCTGAATGTAAAGGCATTTCATGAATTGATTTTGTATTATTTGCGGGAACGTATTTCGGGGAAAAATCTTGATATAAAACATGTTATTGCAACAAATACAACGGAATGGTTCGTATTTGATGCTACGCAATTTGAACGCATATTTGCGGAAAATAAGCAGTTGGTTACAAAATTTGTGGATTTTGAGGAAAAACGTCTTGCGGGTACAACAACTGATTTTTTCTATTCTGAAATTGCTGCTCCCTTTGTTGCTGATTGTGCCGAAACAATTGAATGTGCGTATTTCGATTTTCGTTCGTTCGAACGGATTTTTCGTAATGCTAACAGTGCGGATGATACTGCTCTTATTTCTTTGTATAAACTTTTGTCGCCGGAAAATTTATTGAAACTTCCGTTTGTAAATGATAGTAATTCGCTCGATAAATCTTTTTATGCAGAGCTTTTGCATATTATCGGGCTCGAAGAGAAAAAGGAGGGAAATAAAAAGGTAATTGGCAGAAAAGTCGAAGGGGAACGAAATCCGGGTTCACTCTTGGAAAATGCTATAACTATTCTTACCTATGAAGATTGCCTCTCGCAGGTATCGGCACGTGAATATGGTTCGACAAAAGATGAACAATTGTATCATGTTGCTCTTGAACTGGTAATTACGTGGATTAACCGTATTCTGTTTCTCAAACTTCTTGAAGGACAGTTATTAACGTATCATCGTGGCGATGCTCAATATCGGTTTTTATATACTGATTTAATTCCGGATTATGATGCTCTGAATAAACTCTTTTTTCAAGTTTTGGCGGTGCAGCCACATGCTCGTAATCCTTTGGTGAAAGAGAAATTTGCACATGTGCCGTACTTAAACAGTTCTTTGTTTGAACCAAATGCTCTGGAGCATAAAACAATTAGGGTGAGCAATTTAGAAGATGAATATACGCTTCCGCTTCTTTCGGCTACGGTACTTAAAGATGGTAGGGGAAAACGCCGAACAGGGGAAATGAATACCTTGGCGTATTTTTTCGGTTTTTTAGATGCGTATGATTTTGCGAGTGAGGGGAGCGAGGAAATTCAGGAGGATAATAAGCAATTGATTAATGCTTCGGTTCTCGGGCTTATTTTTGAAAAGATAAACGGGTATAAAGATGGTTCATTTTTTACACCGGGATTTATTACTATGTATATGTGCCGCGAAACTATTCGCAAGGCGGTGGTGCAAAAAGTAAACGATCGGATGATAGAGTCGGGGCACCAAAATTGGAAACCCTTGGAAACTATTACCGATGTGTATAACCAAATTGGGGAACGTATTTCTAAAGCAAGCTTACACGAGGTAATTAACAGTCTTAAAATTTGTGACCCTGCCGTGGGTTCGGGACACTTTTTGGTGTCGGCTCTGAATGAGGTAATTGCAATAAAAAATGACCTGAAAATATTGCAGGACAAAGACGGTAAATCATTAAACCGCTACGAAATAATGGTGGTAAACGATGAACTGACTATAACCGACGAAGACGGCGAATTGTTTGAATATAATCCCAACAGTAAAGAAAGTCAACGCGTACAGGAAACACTTTTTCACGAAAAGCAAACGATTATAGAAAATTGCTTATTCGGAGTGGATATAAATCCTAATTCGGTGAAAATTTGCCGCTTGCGTTTATGGATAGAATTGCTCAAAAATGCCTATTATATTCAGGATGCTTCTTCCAATACTTCTGCTCTGCAAACCCTCCCCAATATCGATATTAATATTAAATGCGGAAACTCCCTCATTAGCCGCTACGACCTTGATGCCGATATTGCCAAAGCACTCAAAAAAAGTAAATGGGATATTGAAATGTATCGTATAGCCGTTTCCAGCTACCGCAATGCCACGAGCAAAGAGCACAAACGCGAAATGGAAAAGCTCATTGCTACTATAAAACACGATTTTGAGAGCGAAGTAGCACAGGGAGACAAACGCTTAGTACGTCTCAACAAACTGAAAGGTGAAATGGTAGACCTTACCACTCAAACACAATTGTTTGATCGCTCCAAAACAGAGAAAAAAGCCTTTGACAAAAAAGTAGCAGACAAAACAAAACAGATAAAAAAACTCGAAACCGAAATAGAAGAAATACGCACCAACAAAATATACGAACACGCCTTTGAATGGCGATTCGAATTCCCCGAAGTACTCGACGACGAAGGCAATTTTGTGGGCTTTGATGTGGTAATTGGGAATCCGCCGTATGTTGTAGTTCAGAATGATTATTTAATTACCAATTATAAAACAGGTAAATGTTATG
>JAWOEM010000020.1:0-2666 GCA_046482785.1 Salinivirgaceae bacterium | reverse complement strand
TTAAAGAATCGGAGCGCCCCGCCGGCCTACTCTGCCTGCAATCGGGCAAAGTAAAAATTTTTAAAGAAGGTGTGGGCGGACGCGAACAGATTGTACGTATGGCCAAGTCGGTTAGCTTTATTGGCTACAGAGCCTTGTTTGCCGACGAAAATTACATTGCATCGGCGCAAGCCATCGAAAACAGTGTAATTTGCACCATTGGTCGCTCAGCTTTGGAGGAAATTTTGCGGAGCAATTCCGACTTTTCGATGCGAATTATTAAATCGCTGGCCAGTGAGTTGGGATTTGCCAACAAACGCACCGTAACACTTACACAAAAACATATTAGAGGTCGTTTGGCAGAATCGTTACTCTTTTTAAAGGACACCTACGGACTGGAAGAAGACGGACGCACCATAGGCATTTATTTATCGCGCGAAGACATTGCCCATTTGTCGAACATGACTACTTCCAACGCCATTAGAACACTTTCGGCCTTTGCCAAAGAAGGTGTAATAGACGTAAACGGCAGACAAATAGCTGTAAAAGATTTAAAAATACTTGAGAAAATAAGCGAATTGGGATAGAAAAAATATTCTTAATAAAATACAACGGCCGCCGGAAATATTTTCCTGCGGCCATTTTTTTTAACGTGCAGTCGAGTTTCATTTTGCACCTAAATGCTGCAAGCATCTCGTCGCGAACGAATTACAAATCCACTCGATCGGGTATTTCATTGCTTTACTCCGATATTTTGACCGGCCCTAAATAAATTCTATTTTCCGACGCCCATGTAGAAATTATACGGGGCATATCTTTCTCGTTGTTTCAGACTTTACTCCACGCATAGCCTTCCCGTCAATGGCTATTACTTCTCCATCGACATTGGCACGTATAGGTTCGATGTTTTTTGCATTTTTTATATGCGGAAGCCCTGAGAACGTTATATGTTAAGTTTAAATGTAGTTTATTCTGCAACAAATGCAGCGATTTTTACGTATTTTTGCAATGAGACACGAGGTTTAATATCTTGAAATTTAAAGAAAAAGAATTAGTATGAAGCAAGTAACCTTGAATATTCCTGATAGTAAATACCCGTTTTTTATGGAGCTGGTTAAGAGCCTTGGGTTTGTGAAAGTTCCCGAAGAAACGAAACTAACCAAAAAGCAACAGGAGTTTGTGGATGAAACTAAAAAATCTCTTGAACAAGTGGAACAGCATTTAAAAGGAGAAATTAAGTTAAAATCGGCAGACCAATTATTTGATGAGCTTTAATATTTACACTACCGATTTTTTCGACAAGGAACTGAAAAAGCTTGCCAAGAAATACCCTTCTGTAAAGAACGATTACAAGGCTTTGATTGATTCCTTAAAAGAAGAACCTAAACAAGGCCAGGCACTTGGCAAAGATTGTTATAAAATCCGCATGGCTATAACCTCAAAAGGTAAAGGCAAAAGCGGTGGCAGCCGTGTAATTTCTTGCGTTAAAATTGTGGCTGAATCGGTTTTCCTGCTTTCCATCTTCGACAAGGGCGACAAAAAAAATATTTCTGACAAGGAACTTGATAAGCTACTGAAAGCTGCAGGTTTATTATAAAACATTATAAAGCCCGATTACTAGGTTGAGAGTGTTCTCCGGTTTTCCGTTTAACCGCTTCATGGGTTTGCGACCGCTCAAAGGGCTAAGTGACGTTTATCTTTGATCGTATCTGGATAAGATTGGTAGCAATCACTTCTAATTTTGCAACAAATACGACTGTTTTACGTTGAAAATGTTAGATTTGCATGATAAAAAAATAATATTTTATGAAAGCACACAGTATAATTGTACGCCCATCAAATGCACAAGAAATGAATGTAATTAAGGCATTTTTTGAGGCTCTTAAGATCAATTATGAAGTTGCAGATGACTCTCCATACAATTCTGAATTTGTAGCCAAGATTGAGAAAAGCCGCAAACAGGCTGCCGAAGGCAAGACCGTTAAAGTTGACCTCGACGATATATGGAAATAGAATATACCCTGCAAGCAAAAGAAGATTTGGACTTCTGGAAAAAATCCAACAATACCACTATTTTAAAGAAAATCCGCAAGTTGATTGAAGCCATCCTGCAAAACCCTTACGAAGGCATTGGTAAACCGGAAGCTTTAAAATACAACCTTACCGGATGCTGGTCTCGCAGAATTAATAAAGAACACCAAATTGTATACGAGGTGTTTGACAATATAATTATCGTCCATTCGCTTAATGGACATTATTGAAAAGTCCCGGACTTTTCCGAGGCTTTTGGCTTATTATTCTATTTCAAATTTTTGAGCTATAATCCGAATCTTACTATTTGTAGAATTGGTTTCTATTTCATAATAGTTTAAATCAACATCATTAATCATACCTTTCCACTTTGAATAGAAACTTTTAACAATTTCATTTTCGCCTCCTTCTGAATAGGCTTTTAAAATACTCTCTGGGCTTACTATTCCAAAATTCATGTTCAAATCTGCCCAATAAACATCTTTAAAAGAAATGATGTTTTTTTCGCCATTTGCCCACGAAATTTCCATCCTGACAATATCATTTTTTCCAGGATTCCTCCTATCAATATTTATACTTTCAATAATTGAATCATGCCAACTTAAGCTGTTAAATTCCATATTAGTAAAACTTTATTATCGCCACCAAGGCCATTT
>JAWOEM010000404.1:0-4862 GCA_046482785.1 Salinivirgaceae bacterium | reverse complement strand
CCGAAGAATTATGGCACGTAGCCGGAAATGAAGGCAGTATTGTTGATGCTGAATTCCCGGCATACGACGAAAAATATTTGAAGCAAGATGAGGTTACCTATCCAATTTCGTTTAATGGAAAAACCCGGTTCAAATTGGCATTACCCGCCGAAGCTTCAAAAGATGATATCGAAAAAGCAGTAATGCAGCATACGAATACTCAAAAATATATGGAAGGTAAGTCGCCGAAAAAGGTTATTGTAGTACCCAAACGAATTGTAAATATAGTTATGTAGTGAACGCAAAAAAACTCCAATAACTGCATTTCGACAAGCGCAATGTATCACGTTATGGTCATGTTGAAAATGACCAAGCTCCTGATTTTTGAAGACAGGCTTGTTCTTGAAGTTTTATTACCGGGCACACCCAAAAATAGGTGGTTTTCTTGCTGAGACGATGTAGAAAAAACAAAGGCGTTTCTTTCTTGTTTTAACCTCTTAGCAAATCTTTTGAACGAACAAATTGTGATGATTGTTTTTAGATAGTTAGGTAAATAAGACCAATTCATTTATATAAAATAAAATTAAAAATAATTATGATGCTGAAGAGAATACCAAAACCTGCCAGCAAGCAGGAGGTGTTTAGTGAGGTTCGACGTTGGGTAATGATGACCTTTGGTCTGTTTTTGAATGCATTTGCATGGACAGCCTTTTTAATTCCGTCTGAAATTATCGGGGGCGGCTTGAGTGGTATTGCCACGCTTATTTTCTACTCTACCGGCATTCCGGTGGGTATTGCCTATCTCGTTATGAACTCTTTACTGGTGGTAATAGCTATAAAGCTTTTGGGTGCCAGCTTTGGTGTAAAAACCATTTTTTCAGTTCTTGTGCTGGGTGGTTTTCTTTCCTTGCTGCAAAGCCTCATTAGCGAACCGCTTGTAAACGATATATTTTTATCGGCAGTGCTTGGTGGAGCCATGGCAGGAGCCGGAATTGGCTTGGTATTTAATCAGGGTGGCAGTACCGGAGGAACCGATATTTTTGCCATGATTATTAATAAGTATCGGAATATAAGTCCCGGTCGCCTTATTTTATATTTCGATGTAATTATTATTTCGAGCAGTTACTTTGTGTTCGATTCCATCGAGAAATTAGTATATGGTTTTGTGACAATGGCTATTGTAAGTTGGGCTATCGATATGGTAATGTCGGGTAACCGGCAGTCGACCCAGATTTTTATTTTCACAAAACATTACGAAGAAGTTGCCCAGGAACTTAGCGAGCATATTGGTCGTGGAATGACCTTAATCGACAGTCAGGGCTGGTATTCGCGTAAGCCCGGCAAAGTAGTTTTGGTTATCACCCGCAAGCACGAAATGTCGCACGTATTGCGAATTGTGAAAACCATCGACCCCGATGCGTTTGTGTCTGCCGCCTTGGTGATGGGCACCTACGGTCAAGGGTTTGAACATATACGAGGCTAGTGATCGCAGAAATAGCGCCCAATTGCATTGGCGTCTCTAAAAAATTGAATAGTTAACTAAATAAGTACACGTGAGAAATTTTATCAAAAATATATTGTTCGTAATACTCGGAAGTGGTATTGTCTTTTTATTTATCATGTACACACCTGCCAATAGTGCCAAAACGGGTGCTGTTGCAGAAGTAGATACCATTCAGCCCATACCCGAACCCATATTAAAGTATGGTATTCCTGTCGATTCTTTTATGATTGACAATGGGTATGTAAGACGAAACCAAAACCTTTCCGAAATTCTCGCACCTTACAAAGTAAGTGCACGCACAATCGACCAAATTGCCCGCAGCCGCGATGTGTTCGATGTACGAAAAATTCGTCCGGGAAAACGATATAGTCTTTTTTGCAACCCCGATACCTCGGCAAGGTATTTTGTGTATGAACAATCGCAGGTCGATTATATTGTAATTGGCTTTGGCGATTCGCTCACCATTACACCTGGACAAAAGGCAGTGACAAGCGTTAAGCGTATTGCTTCCGGATTTATCGAAAGTAACTTGTGGAACGCCATGAAGGAATACGATATTGACCCAATGATGTCCATCGAATTATCGGAGATTTATGCATGGAGCATCGACTTTTTTGGGTTGAAAAAGGGCGATCACTTTTCAGTGATTTATGAGGAACAATATGTAGATACAGTGCGTGTTGGCATTGGAAAAATCTATTCGGCGCTATTTAATCACCGCGATAAAGACTTTTATGCCATTTCGTTTGAACAAGACAGCGTAGAAACGTATTTCGATTCCGCCGGCCAGTCGTTACGGAGAGCATTTTTGAAGGCGCCCCTGCGTTTTAGCCGCATTTCTTCCGGCTTTAGTCATCGGCGACTGCATCCGGTACTAAAAATTTATCGGCCTCATACCGGGGTTGATTATGCGGCACCCACCGGCACGCCGGTACACGCAGTAGGCGATGGTGTGGTAATTGACCGTAAATACACGCGCCAGGGGGGACGAATTGTAAAAATTAAACACAACAGCGTTTATACAACCGGTTATTTACACCTTTCGCGTTATGGCAAGGGAATAAAAACGGGAGCACATGTAAAACAAGGTCAGGTAATTGGTTATGTAGGCTCAAGTGGCCTGGCAACAGGGCCACACCTCGACTTTCGCTTTTGGCGCAATGGGAAACCCATTAACCCGCTGAAGGTAGAGTCTCCACCGGTTGAGCCCATTAAAAAGGTAAACAAGGAGGAGTATAACCGCATTCGCAATAATATGATTCGTGAACTTAGAGAGGCCGATGAAGTCTTGCATCGCGAAAAGCCAGTGTTAGCAAAACTCATACAACGAAAACGATCTAACGATACCGAAGTTATGAACCTTATTGCCCGATACGAGTATAAAGGAAAAAACATCGAAATACCTGAAAATCTTGCCGTGTTGGCCGATAATCAGGAGTGGACATTGCAGTAGTGGAACTCTGGCAATGCAGCTATTAATCATTAAAAAAATCGAGCTATAGATCATAAGGTACAGGCTTTAAGTTCCTACTGTTGTTGCAGTTTAGCTTTCGTAACCGGATCTGATCATATATTTTACAACAAACATTCAATAGCTATGGAATTAACTATACCTGACAATTTTGTTTACGAAATTGAACTAAAAGTCGAACAAAAGCACACGGCAGCCGCTTATGGAAGTGGTTTAGCCGAAGTTTTTGCTACTCCGGCCATGATTGCATTAATGGAAAATGCCGCTTACCGTGGCGTAGAACAGTTTTTGCCCGAAGGCACTTCCACCGTGGGAATGGAGGTTAATGTTCAGCATTTGAAGGCTACTTTACCAAATAAAGTTGTAAAGGCCGTTTCTACCGTAAAAGAGGTGGACGGACGCAAGATTTCCTTCCAAATTGAAGTTTTTGAAGACGACCAGGTTGTGGGCAAAGCCACGCACACAAGGTTTGCAGTAGACAATGAGCGCTTTATACGCAAACTTCAGGAGCAATAGGTAGGTTTCCAGTTGGGACGTTAAAGTTTTATAAGCTCAACACCTTGCAGCGAAACCACAAGCGTGTAACCAATATCGATACGGAGAACAAATCGTTGTTTTCCGTTTACTTCGATTACCTCACCTTTTACTCCGCGTAGCGGCCCTGTGCCGACACGTACCACGTCGCCTTTGCGTAAATGCTCCGTTGTGGCTTCTATATCCATGCCGGTTTCAACCATGGTGCGCATGGCTATAATTTGCTTGTCGGGAATGGCTACTTTTTTTCGCTCAAACGTAATAAATGCCACAGCTCCGTCGGTTCCCAACACCTTTGTGTATTCTTTATCTGTAATTTTTACGAATATGTACGACGGAATAAGGGGAACCTCTACCATTTTTTTGCGATCGCTCCATTGTCTGAGTGTTTTTATTAAGGGCAAATAGGCCTCAATACCATTTTCCTGCAAGTTTTGCAACACTTTCTTTTCGGCTCTTGACCGCGTATAAACCGCGTACCACTTGCTTTTATTGTCTATTGTTGATTCCATAATTCTCGGGCAAAAATACAAATAATCGGTTTGCTGCAATGGTATTTTTTTACAAATTACTGCCCCCAACGAAACGAATCGTGGCGAATGCCCATTAAATCAATAATACGATCGACAACCGTATCTACCAAATCTTCAATGGTTTTAGGGTTTTGGTAAAATGAAGGTGTCGCAGGGCAAACGATGGCTCCGGCCAGTGTCAGTGCCTCCATATTTCGAATGTGAATAAGGTTGTAAGGCGCTTCGCGGGGCACTACAATAAGCCGGCGGCGCTCTTTAAGCATTACGTCCGCGGCTCGCGTAATCAGATCGTCGCTTGTGCCGTGGGCAATGCGTCCGATTATTCCCATTGATGCCGGGATAATTATCATACTATGGGTTTTGGCCGATCCGGATGCAATGGGCGCATAAAAGTTATTATTCGCGTGCAGGCTGATTTTATCTCCTGTCGGCAATGGCGTTTGTAACTCTTGTTTCCAAATTTCGCCGGCATTTTGGGTAAAAACCACCGTTAATGCGGCAACCTGCCCGGTTAGGCTATTCAGTTTATCGATTAAACGTTGGGCATAAATAGCGCCGCTTGCGCCCGAAATAGCTATGGTTATATGTTGTTTTTCAGATGTGGACATACATTGGAATTTAGTAATCGAACGCCTGATTTACCAAAAAGGTTCGGAGACCGAAGAACACAAATGTATCTGATTGTGTCCCCATTTCGTTTGATAACCTCCTGTAGCCGGCGCCTGCATACAGTCGCAAATTTGTTCGGGGGTTCAGCAAATACGACAATTGCATGTGCGAATAAACAAGGGTGTTTTGTACGCCTTGCAGAAAAACCGTTTCTCCGCCACCCGCTTCCGGC
>JAWOEM010000349.1:0-4392 GCA_046482785.1 Salinivirgaceae bacterium | reverse complement strand
TTCAGCTATTTAGTAAACGCCGCAAAGATTTCTAATGTATTATTAACAAGTTGATTACGTTTTTAACGGGAGATGATCAGATACCCCATATTATTTTATTTATGTTTTAATATACTCAAAACCATTAATATAATGATGAATTCTATTTTAATTTCATACACAAAAATTATAGCTTTATTGACACTTTTTATATTTACACTTAGTGTGAATACTTTGTGGGCACAACAGCCTGAAGATACAACCATAACAGAAACATTTCGGTTAGGCGAAGTTACCATTACGGGTACTTCTGCAGGCAATCGCATGCAGCAGGTCGATCAGAAAACGATGAATGAGCACGATGTACAAACCGCGGCGCAGGCCTTAGAATTAGTGCCGGGAGTTGCTGTTTCGCTATCGGGCGGGCGAAACGAGGCGGTGGTGTACGTTCGGGGGTTCGACTTGCGCCGTGTGCCTGTTTTTGTAGACGGTGTGCCGGTTTCTGTTCCTTACGATGGCTATATCGACCTCAGTCGAATGTTGGTGGGCGATGTGGCAAAAATTACCGTTGATAAAAGCTTTGCCTCTCTTTTGTATGGCGCAAATACCATGGGGGGAGCTATAAATATTGTATCGATGCAGCCACAGCGTAAGTTTGAGCTTAATGCCGGAGTGGGAAGCCAATTTAGTCAACGCGGCATTGGCGCCTACAGCACGTTTGTGGAAGGAGGTACAAAACAAAAAAAGTGGTATGCAAAAGCCATGTTTGCCCGCGAGCAAAACTTTTTTCAGAATTTGCCGGAAGGTTTCGATACCACAGCGTTAGAGCAGAATTACAAACGCGACAACTCGGCGTTCGAGAATATTCGCTATAGCCTGAAAACCGGCTATACACCTAACGCTACCGACGAGTATGTGGTGAGTGTTTCGGGAATTCGCTCCAATAAAGGTGTTCCCGTGTATTTGGGCGATGACCCCAATGTGCGAACCCGCTTTTGGCAATATCCGCGATGGGATAAGAATGGGTTGTATCTGCATTCGCGCACAGCACTATCTGCCAATACAAAACTGAAAACACGCTGGTTTTACGATACATACTACAATGTGTTAAAAAGTTACGATAATGATGAATACAACTCGCAAACCTTTCGGTATACATTTACCAGTATTTACGACGATGCTGCTGCAGGCGGAAGTGTGGAATTGATGCTTTCGCAAATTGCCAATCATACCATAAATCTGGGTTGGCAAGGCAAATTTGAACAACACCGCGAGTATAATAAAGACGAAACACCCCGGAATATAACCGACTTTACGTCGACTGTGGCCGTAGAAGATGCGTGGAAATTAAACCGCCACCTTACGGTGATGGGTGGAGCAGGGCTCTTTTTTCGGTCGGGAATTGAGGCTGACCACTATTTTGCTCAGAACGATTCCATGGCAAGTTATCCTCTAAAAGATGATGCGGCACTTAATTTTCAATTGAAAACCCGGTGGCAAGTGGCGCCAAAACAAATTGTAACGGCCGGAATTGCTAAGCGTAGCCGATTTGCCACCATGAAGGATCGATACTCATACCGGATTGGCCGGGCGCTCCCCAATCCCGATTTGCAATCGGAGCAAGCGCTCAATACCGAAATTGCGTATTGCTATGCAAGCAAGCACTTTAGTGCTGAGGCTTCGGCGTTTTACCATTTTATCGATAATACCATACAGCAAGTGACAAACGTACAAGACGATTTGTGGCAACTGCAAAACACCGGCAGAGCACATTTTCGTGGATTTGAAGCTCTGTTAGGGTGGCAACCCCTGGAAAAATGGTCGGTAGGTACAACCTATGCATACATCGAGCAACAAAACAAAACCAATCCCGATTTACATTTTATTGATGTCCCCGAGCACCGGGCAACAACTTTTCTAAAATACGAATTGCCCCGCCAATTCTTTGCTATGGCCAACGCTACGTACCGTTCCAAAAGCTACAGCACAACCGATGGTGACTTTTCCGCTCCAGAGTTCGTTACATTCGATGTAAATTTAGCATGGCACATACTCGAAAGTTTAAAACTGAATGTAAGCGCTAAAAATATTGCAGATAGGCTATACTATTTGAACGAAGGTTATCCGGAAAGTGGACGCCATTATCGGGTGCAACTCCAGTTTACACTACCGTAGTAATGAAATATGTGAGTTAGTATACCGATTCTTTTGAGGGTAATATTGATTTTATATCTACCTTTTTTCCGTAGACAAATTGCTACATTTGTTTCGTGTAAACACAAGGAGCTGTTATTTTTCTGTTTCCTTGTACTAAAATTGTATTCTCATGAAAGTTCATATTTTAAATGATAACTTGGCCAGTGGCATTTGCGAAGCTGCACACGGTTTATCGTGGTATATCGAGGCCGAAAAAAACATTTTATTCGATGCCGGCCCATCGGAAATTGCATTTCAGAATGCAGCCAAACTTAATATCAATCCCCAAACTGCCGATTGTATTGTTTTGAGCCATGGCCATTGGGATCATGGCAACGGACTAAAATATCTTGACAAAGGTAAGCTATATGCACACCCCGAAATTTTCAGAAAACGGTTCAAACGCTCTAACGGGCAGTCCATCGGAATCGATATTCCCGAAAATGAGCTGCGCCGGAAGTTCGATCTCACCTTAACGCGCGAACCCGTGCAACTGACCGATTCTGTTTGGTTTTTGGGCGAAATTCCTCTAATAAACGTCTGGGATAGTGGCCATAGCGATTTTATACTCGACAATGGTGTGGAAGATACTGTCCCCGATGACACGGGACTGGTTGTAAAAACCAACCAAGGACTGGTTGTGATTAGCGGTTGCGCACATAGTGGAATTACAAACATTACTTTACGTGCAATGGAGTTGTTTCCCAATACACGTGTATTGGCCGTAATGGGAGGTTTTCACCTGAAACCGGGAGATTCGCGTATATCGCGAACCATTGAATTTTTTAAGTCTATTGATGTGTTACAACTTTATCCCTCGCACTGTACAGCACCCGAAGTTATTTGTCAAATGCGTAATCAATTAAATGCGAAATTTGTTCGCTCAGGCAATGTGTTTAAATTTTAAAATCCACTATCGTGAATGATTATATAATTATCCAATCTACATTTTTCCCGCCTATTCAGCAGTTAGGCTGGATGATGCAACATCCACATATTGTGATTGAACAACATGATACCTATGCAAAGCAAACCTTTCGGAATCGTATGCAAATTGCAGGTCCCAATGGAATTCAAAATCTGAGTGTGCCCATCGAAAAACCGTTTGGTTCGCAATCGAAAATGAAAGATATTCGGGTGAAATACAACGACGACTGGCAAAAACAAATATTTCGGAGCATACGTACTGCCTATCATAATAGTGCATTTTATGAGTATTATATTGATGATTTTGCCCCGTTTTTTGAGCAACGTTTCGATTATCTCATAGATTTGAATACCGCCATATTGCGCAAAGTATTGGAAATACTCGAATTGGATGTTGATATTCGGTTTTCGGAAGCTTATACCGATCATGGGAAGGGAGACTTTCGCGACATCGCACACCCAAAACCCCAGTATCGCAAAGCCGATCCATACTTTGTGTCGGCTCACTATTATCAGTTATTTGCCGAAAAGTATGGATTTATGCCTAACCTAAGCATTATCGATTTGCTTTTTAACGAAGGACCGCAAAGCTATTTTGTACTTAAAGAAAGCTGTGTTGAACCATAGTAAACCGTTTGTTAGGCATTTTTTTAATGTGAATGCCGAATGAACCAAACATTTTGCCAACTTGAGAGATGTTCGCTTTTTAGGTGGCAACTGTTCATTTTTAATTACTTCATATGGAACTTCAAAAACTAACCGAAACCATCCAAATGCTATGCTGATAACGATTACACATGATTTTTTAAATATTTATAATTGCAAATAGCCTTTCTAAACCGCTTTGATTTTCTATCTTTGAGAATAAATCCCTGTAAAATATGAATGGGAATGGGGTAGTATTTTTTTGAAATTAATTGGAATAGAATGAATTATTATACAAGCACACTTCTTGGCTTAATATCTTTGGTGTTGATTGCAGGCTGTTCTGATGAATATGATCTATTAAACGATGAGTTAACCATCCGTGGGGATTACGAGGAGTATGTTGCGCTTTATGCCAATATCGATTTGAGTAGTGACCGGAATTTAATTCGTGTTAATCGGGCATTTTCTGCAGAGAATTTTTACGAAAATTCTAATGTTCAAGACAGTATACAATTTGCTCCCGGAGCTAATGAAGTGCGTTTTCATAAAATATATAAAGGCGATACCACTACCTATGTATGCTACGATACTCTTGTTGATAAAGAGGATTCAGAGCTGTTTAATACGGAGAAAGTGCTCTTG
>JAWOEM010000261.1:0-11072 GCA_046482785.1 Salinivirgaceae bacterium | reverse complement strand
GCGAAGCTGGGCAAGGAAAAGCGACTCACGTTAGAGAAACAGACGGCACGTTTCAACAAGGCAGGGTTTCCGAGGAGATGGGGGCTAGCTGAGACGGGTATAGTTATTCGACGCAATACTGAGTTGCGTCTCCTTTCATGCCACCAACAAAATAGTCTATGTTAAAAATACCATTTTCTCCACCTTATATTGATGATGAAGCAATTAAGGAAGTAACCGAAGTGCTGAAATCAGGATGGATTACCACCGGACCTAAAAATAAAGAGTTTGAAGAGTTGCTTACCGAATTTGTCGGAGTCGATAACATCTTATGCATCAATGCAGCTACATCGGGGCTTGAACTCGCCCTTCGTTGGTATGGAGTGAGCGAAGGCGATGAGGTTATTCTTCCGGCTTACACGTATGGCGCAACCGCCAACGTAATTGAGCATGTGGGCGCAAAAGCGGTTTTTGTCGATAGTGGCAACGATTTCAATATCTCTGTTGATGCCATTAAAAAAGCAATAACACCCAATACAAAAGTGATTATGCCCGTTGATATTGGCGGCTTACCGGCCAACTATGACGAAATTATGTCACTGGTTGGTGATTCTGCCATAAAATCGATGTTTAATCCCAATTCATATAATCAGCAAAAACTAGGTCGAATAATGGTTTTGTCTGATGCCGCTCATTCATTGGGAGCTATGTATAATGGCAAAATGGTTGGAAGTATTGCCGATTTGACGGTTTTTTCGTTTCATGCAGTGAAGAATCTCACAACAGCAGAAGGTGGCGCAATGGTTTTCAACCTACCCAAACCCTTTGATAACGGAGAGCTTTACCGCTTTATGAAAGTATTCTCCTTGCACGGGCAATCAAAAGACGCATTCTCGAAAACCAAAGCAAAAGGTTGGGAGTACGATATTTTAATGCCCGGCTACAAAGCCAATATGCCCGATGTGCTTGCAGCCGTTGGGTTATCGCAAATGCGAAAATATTCTAAAATTTTGGCGCGCCGCAAAGCCATTTTTGATTTTTATAAGTCGGAGCTCTCAAAATATGACTACTTCCAGCTGCCTGTGTACGAAGATGAGAAGCGGACTTCGTCTTATCATGTATTTCTATTGCGTATAAGCGAGTCTGATGCAGCAAAGCGAGATGCCATTATTCAAGGCATGTATGATAATGGCGTGGCTGTGAATATTCATTTTAAACCCATTCCCATGATGTCGTATTACAAAAATAAAGGCTATAATATTAATGACTATCCTGTGGCATATGAAAACTACATAAAAGAAATATCGTTGCCTGTTTATTATGATTTAAGCGAAAGCGATATGCAGTTAGTGGTTGATACATTGAAATCTGTTTGTGAATTATGATACGCGTTTTTGATGTCCTTTTTTCTTTGCTTGGACTCCTTTTTTTATCGCCCGTTCTTTTCATAATAGCATTTTTAATTGGTGTTGGCGGCGGAAGTGTATTTTACCGGCAAACGCGGATTGGGCTGCACGGAAAGCCATTTCGGATAATGAAATTTCGTACCATGAAACCCGGTTCAGACAAAAAAGGGTTGCTCACCGTTGGTGGAAAAGACAACCGAATAACGAGGGTTGGCGCCGTTTTACGAAAGTATAAGTTAGATGAATTACCACAGCTTTTTAATGTATTCAAGGGGCAAATGAGCTTGGTAGGGCCTCGCCCGGAAGTCCCTAAATATGTGGATTTATACTCTGAGCAACAGAAAAAGGTGTTCGAGGTGCGACCAGGAATTACCGATTTAGCCTCTTTAAAGTATTTTAATGAAAATGATTTGCTGGACAAACAAGAAAACCCCGAGGAGTATTATATTCAAACAATTATGCCCGACAAAATCCAATTGAACATGGATTATGCCGATAATCCAAACCTTAAAAAATACTTCGACATTATCTTTAAAACACTCTTTAAATCTGTGCGAGGCAAATAAATCGCAATAATTAGGATATATTTGCACATTAAAAACCACTTAGAATATGCAATTCCTCAAGTCCAATAAATATACGCCACGTTGGATTATTTTTTTACTCGATATTTCCATTAGCGTACTTTCGGTGCTAATGGCTTTTATGATCCGGTTTGGTTTTTTCCTGCCCGAAAGGCGATGGGAGGAGTTCTATGAGGTGCTTCCGTTTGTTGTTTTAGTGCGGGCCATTACATTTTTCATTTTCAAAAGTTATAGTGGAGTAATTCGCTATACAAGCGCTAAGGATGCTGAACGCGTTGTTTTGGTTGTTTCTGTTGGAACCCTCGCTTTTGTGCTTTCCAATTACATTAGTTACTTTTTTGTGAACGGCAAATATATTATTCCGTTTTCAATCGTAATTATCGATTTACTCACAACCTCGTTTGTGATGGTTTCCATGCGATTTATAATCAAATCGTTATATCATGAGGTGATGAACCCTCGTAATCGGCGTACTAATGTTATTATTTTGGGTGCCGATGAATCCGGAGCCATTACAAAACGCACCATCGACCGGGTTCCGGGGCTGGGGAAGCGCGTGGTTGCGTTTATCGATAATGATAAAACTCGTATCGGAAAAAAATTGGAAGAAGTACGAATTCATCCCATTGAGGAATTATCAGCTCTCCTCGAAAAACATGCTGTGAGCGAGCTCATTATCACGAAAACCCAAATTGGGGTCGATGAGAAAAATGATGTGGTGCAGAAATGTATTGAACACGATGTTGCTGTAAAACGCATTCCGGATAGTAGCCGATGGATTAATGGGGATCTGAGTTACAACCAAATTAAAAATATTCGTATTGAGGAGTTGCTCGAACGACCGCCCATTCAATTGAGCAACAAAGCCATCCGAAAAGATATTGTTGGAAAAGTTTTACTAATTACCGGAGCTGCCGGTTCTATTGGAAGTGGACTTGTTCGGGAGTTGGTAAAATATCAGCCAAAAAAGATCATTTTATTTGATCAAGCAGAATCTCCACTGTACGATTTAGAGCTTGAGTTGCTCGAAAAGTTGCATTTTTACAACTTTGAGTCGGTACTCAGCGATGTAACAAATTATGGGAAGCTCAAGCAGGTCTTTGATCAATATCGGCCTGCAATAGTCTATCATGCAGCCGCATATAAGCACGTGCCAATGATGGAGCAGAATCCTGCAGAAGCGATTAGCACCAATGTGGGAGGTACGGTAAACCTTGCCCGTTTGGCAAATGAGTTTGGTGTTGATAAATTTGTAATGGTTTCGACAGATAAAGCAGTGAACCCCACAAACATTATGGGTGCATCAAAGCGTATTGCAGAAATATTTATCCAATCGTTCAATAATAATGCTAAAACAAGTTTTGTAACCACCCGGTTTGGAAACGTATTGGGCTCTAATGGCTCAGTTATTCCCCGTTTTAAAAAGCAAATTAAAGAGGGAGGACCCATTACCATAACGCATTCTGATGTTACGCGCTATTTTATGACCATACCCGAGGCCTGTCAATTGGTTTTGGAGGCCAGCATAATGGGAGAGGGGGGAGAAATTTTTCTTTTCGATATGGGAAAATCGGTCCGCATAACCGATCTGGCGCACAAAATGGTGAAAATATCCGGTTTGGAAGTTGGTAAAGACATTCAAATTATATTTACCGGCCTGCGACCCGGCGAAAAATTGCATGAAGAGTTGCTTACAGCAAAAGAAAATACCTTACCTACTTACCACGAGAAAATTATGAAAGCTCGTGTGCAGCACCACGAATTCTCTAACATAGAACCAAAAATTAAAGAGTTAATTCAATTGGCAATTAATGCCGATCAATTTGAATTGGTGAAATACATGAAATTGATTGTTCCCGAGTTTAAAAGCGAAAATTCTGTATTTGTAAGACTGGATAATGATTAGAATTCTGTAGATACGGATCTGGCACCCAATTGCTGGTTTTGCATTTTCAGGTTGGGTTAAATGAATTGATTACAGAACGCTATAAAAAAAGCCGGACTATTTGTAGCCCGGCTTTGCATTCGTATTTTGTATGTGAGAACTACACTGTTTTTCCCGGATATTGTTTTAGTCCTTCTTGAAGTGTTTCCATTGCATTCTTCAGATCTGTTTTGTTCAACACGTAGGCGATACGCACATGGTGTTTTCCCAATTCGGGATCTTCGTAAAACCCCGATCCGGGAGCCATCATCACCGTTTGACCGTTGTGCGAAAAATCAGACAACATCCATTGGCAAAACTTGTCGGTATCGTCTACCGGCAGTTCGGCAATGGTGTAGAATGCGCCTTTGGGCATGGGGCTTTTTACACCTTCCATGTCGTTAAGGGCGTTGATCATAAAGTCGCGCCGCTCGATGTACTCGTTGTACACCTCTGTAAAATACGATTCCGGCGTGTCTACAGCAGCTTCGCCCAGTACTTGCCCTAACGATGGTGGGCTCAAGCGCGCCTGAGCAAATTTCATGGCAGTAGCTAAAACTTCTTTGTTTTTTGTAATAAATGCTCCAATACGCACACCGCAAGCACTGTAACGCTTCGAAACCGAATCGATAAGAATGGTGTTATTCTCCAGTCCTTCGAGATTCATTACAGAAAAATGCTTGTGACCATCGTAGCAAAACTCGCGATAAACCTCATCGCTAAAGATGTACAAATCGTGCTTACATGCAATTTCGCCCAATTTCTGAATTTCTTCTTTTGAGTATAAATAACCCGTTGGATTATTGGGGTTGCAAATAAGAATTGCTCTGGTTTTTGGCGTAATGGCTTTTTCAAATTCCTCTACCGGTGGCAATGCAAATCCAATATCGATTGACGAGTTAATGGGTGTGATCTTCACACCCGCAATTGTGGCAAATGCGTTGTAATTGGCGTAAAAAGGCTGAGGAATAATGAGCTCGTCGCCTGCATTCATCACAGAATTGAATGCAAATGTTAACGATTCCGAACCTCCTGTGGTAATGAGCATTTCGGTATGATCGATATCGATACCAACCGATTGATAATATCCGGCAAGTTTTTTACGGTAACTTTCATTTCCGGCCGAGTGACTGTAAGCAATAACTTTTTCGTCATAATTTTTAATGGCATCGAGTGCCACCTCCGGTGTTGGAATGTCGGGCTGACCAATATTCAGATGGTAAACTTTTTTACCGTCGCGTTTGGCCTGCTCCGCATAAGGAACCAATTTGCGGATGGGTGAAGAAGGCATTGCCTTTCCTCTATCTGATATTTGCGGCATAGTGTGAAGTTTTAGGTGTTTCTAAAATGCGTTAAATTTAAAAAACAAAGTTAGCAATTGTTTGTGCATTAAACGGATTGGACGCGCTATTTATACAGATTTTAAATAGAGTGATGGTAAAATCATACAAAACAAAAATGATCCCAGTCTATAAAAGGGTTCTATTCGATTTTCAGTTAACTTTCCAGTATTTGGTGTCTTAATTGCCTTTTTGGGCTTGACTCAAGAATGAATTAATAAATTATCGACTTTAATGATCAAAGGAAGGTTATTTAGATGCTGAATTATTAGCAAATAATGAGAGATGGAATTCTGCCATAAACGAATCACTCATATTGCATCTCGGGAAAATCGACTTTAATGCAACTTGCCCCTGCAAAAACTCCCAAACCACCGTCAATATTGGAGAAAACATTCATTGGCTCGGCAAAAAAATCGTACTGAACGGTTTCGTATAGTTCAAGAGATGTAATGTAAGAATAGAAATCCTCGTTTAACGCATAAAACTCCAGATAATATTCATTCGAATTATTATAATTATTTGGACGAAAACCAAATGTAAAGGTATTCTTCCCGGTCGTTAAATCGTCGTCGGGTAGGCGAAGGTAAGGGTAGGTGTAAATAAACGTTTCAGATCCAATTTCGCTGGAGGTGCTCATATAATCCACATCGAAATAAAACATACTGCCGGGAAAGTAGTGGTGATTATTTGTTGTGTCGAAAGCTTTAACCCGCATTAAATAGTAACTATCGGCGGGCGGATCGATAAATGAAACCGAAACTTTATACACTTGTTCCGAACCATAAAAGGAATCGAGAATCATATTGATGGCTTTGGCAGATTCTATAGTAACGTTTTCTGTGGTATCCGGAATACTTGTTGTGGCAGAAACATTGCCTTTTTCAGATACTACGTCCACTTGGTAATTGGTATTGGCCATTAATGGCTGCTCGCTGAGGTATATTCCCGAATAACGCTCTTGCAACTCTTCCTGGAAAGTGCCATTGGCAAACAGCTTGACTTGAGCATTGGCAATGGGCGCAGTTTTTCTGCCGGAGCCAATGATTGATGATGTAGACAATGAGACGTGCATAATAGAGTCGCTGTACACCAAACTATTTAGTACAACCTTCTCTTCTACATTATCTATTTTCAGGGGAATTTCTTTTTCGCACGAGTAAAACGTAAGTAAAGAAATTATGGCAATTGCTATTTTTATTGCTTTCATAGTGTTTTTTATTTGAATTTGAAACTGTACGAAAATGATGGAACAAATCGCATTAACGTGTATTGTTTGAGTGTTAGACCACCATCGTAGTCGGTATCGACTATCATAAAAACGGGATTATAGCGTCCGTAGGCATTAAACATCGAGAACGACCAGGTGCGTTTTCCCCATTTTTTCTCTTTATGGAAATTTACACCTACATCGAGCCGGTGATAGGCAGGCGCACGATAATTGTTTCTTTCGGTAAAGTGGGTGGCAGTATTATCATCGTAATAATAATCGTTAAACGGATTGGGAGTCGTTTGGTACACTTCGTACGGCACGGTAAATGCGCTTCCTGTAGAGTACATCCAATTCAGTCCCACATCGAATCGTTCCGAAAACACATGAGTACACGATAAATTGATGGAGTGTCGTCGGTCGTATTTGTACGGAAACTTTTCGCCATGGTTCAGCTCATCAAATTGGCGGTACGTCCACGAAAGTGTATAGGCAACCGCCACATTGGTTTTTTCCCAATCTTTTTCGCCCATAAACTCTGCTCCATAGGACCAGCCGCGGCCATTGAGTACCTTCGATTGCCAATTCTGATCGGTTGGGGTAAACGCTGCCCCTTCTTTGTACGCAATGACGTTTTCCATGGTTTTGTAATAGCCTTCGAGACTGAATTTGTAGCTGTTTTGCAATAGATAATTGGCTCCCAGTGCATATTGCCAGCTTGTTTGCGGCTTCAGGTTTTCGGTAGCGGGCACCCATAAATCGGTTGGCAGGGTAATGGAGCTGTTGCTCAACAAATGAATATACTGTTTCATGTTTGCCACAGAGCCCTTTAAGGCCAGGTCGGGATGCAACTTTGCTCTCACACTGAGACGGGGTTCAAGGCTTTCGTAACGTTTTTTATTCACCAAAAAGCTGCTGTACCTTGCTCCTAAGTTGGCTTTAACCATATCGCTAATATCCCATGTATCTTCCACGTATGCAGCCACTTCGTGGGCATATGTGGGGTTGTCGCCTCGCTTATCGCTAATTTCTTCCATATCGTCAGCATCTGTTTTCATTACATTTATGCCGGGATTGTATGTATGGTAAGTGTAGTTGGCTCCAAATTTTACCTGGTGATTTGTTGACGGGTAATAATCGAAATCTACATTGGCGGTAATATCTTCTACTCCCGATGTGTATTGCTGCATGTAGTTAAAGTAGCTATTGTGGAAATGCTCCTTGTATTCTATAGAAATCTCATCGCCAAAGCGGTAGCGGCTGTAGGTGAGGCTGGTATTGCTAAAAAGGTTTCCGGAAAACACATGGTTCCACCTCATGGACGAGGTGATATTTCCCCATTTTAGTGCCATTTCGTATTTGTCTTTCGAGAAGTCGTCGTTCCACTCGCCCCGCAAAAAGAATTTGTCCTCGCCCATGTAGGCGCTCAGGTAAAGTCGGTCTTTGGGACTGATAATGTGGTTAACTTTTAGGTTAAGATCGCCAAACCAGAATCCAAATACACCCTCATCTGTTAGTCTTCCTGCGGCTCGGGTCAATAAATCGAGGTACGAGCGTCGCCCCGAAATCAGAAAGGAGGTTTTGTCTTTTATAATTGGCCCCGATATGGTAAGCTTAGACGACAACAATCCGATGGAGCCTTCAATATCGTATTCTTTCATGTTCCCTTCTTTCATTCGAATATCGATTACAGACGATAACCGACCTCCGTAGCGAGCCGGAAAACCACCTTTCACCACATCAACGTTATTGATTGCGTCGTTGTTAAACACAGAGAAAAATCCAAACAGGTGATTTACGTTATAGACCGGCACACCATCGAGCAAAATGAGGTTTTGTCCCGGATCGCCGCCACGCACAAAAACCCCGGAGCTGGCTTCGGTGCCGCCATCAATGCCGGGCAGTTTTTGAATGCTTTTCATTATATCGACCTCGCCCATTAAGGCGGGCAGCTTGCGCAAATCGACCAGTTTTATGGTATGAGTGCTCATTTGGGTTCCCTCGATAGCTTCGCGTGCATTGGCAGCAACCACCACTTCATCGAGTACTTCACCGGAAAACAGTTCGGCAGAATATTGTCGGTTTTCGGTTAAATTTAACCGGGTATACACTGTTTTGTAACCCACGAACGATATGGCCAATGTGTGTTGACCGCGTGGCAATCGCAAACTGTAGAACCCGTAAGAGTTGGTAATAGATCCCTGCAATGTGGCAGAATCGTAAACGTTTGCCCCAATCAGCGCCTCGCCGGAGGACTGGTCTTTCACATAGCCGCTTACAGTGTAGTTTTGCGCCGATGTAGTCTGAATGCAAACCAATACATGACCAACTACTAACAGCATTAATAATTCATAGCGTTTCATCTGTTTATATTTAATTTTCAATGGTCAGGTGGAATCTCCATTCAATTCACACACAGAACTTTAACTGTATTTGCTCGTGCATCGCTCTGCTGAAGCTATCCGAAGGTGTAGTGTGTTAAAAGTCTTGCCATGGAGGTTTCACTTGTGCAAAATTTAGTTAAAAACTTGTTTTATTACGTACAACCTCAATTCCGCAAGCATTTACCTTGTAATTCAAAAATGCTTGAAGAATTTTGGTTGAAATGAAAACTCAAGCCTAAAATGCATGGTCGATTCCCATAAATCTCTAAGTAATGCCCTTTAATAATGAGAGATTTAGCGAGTAATGCATTCCGGGACAATAATTTTCACGTAAAGAAAAACTATTTTTCGTTAGGAATATTGCATAGCCATGAAAAAAAATAGTCAGGAATCCATTATTAAAATGCACACCTGACTATTTATCGTAATAGAAAAACGCCTTATGGAATGTATAGCGGGCCATCGGGGCCTAAAGGTATGCCAAACATCATCCAAATTACAAGAAGGATAACCCAACCCAATAAAAGCATAACGGTATAGGGAATCATGGTAGAGATAATGGTTCCTATGCCATACCGTTCATCGTACTTTTGGGCAAAAGTTACAATCAGCGCAAAGTAGCTCATCATAGGCGTAATTAGGTTTGTAACAGAATCTCCAATTCGGAAAGCGGCTTGTGTTAGCCCCGGATGGTATGGAGGATCAATAAGCATGAGCATAGGAATAAACACCGGAGCCATAATGGCCCACTTGGCCGATGCACTTCCCATAAACATATTTATTAATGCAGATAATAAGATGAATGCAATAATAAGACCGGGTCCGGTCATTCCTACAGTTTGCAGGGTTTGTGCTCCTTTAATAGCGAAAATAATTCCTAAATTACTGTAGTTGAAAAAATATACAAATTGAGCGGCGAAAAACACTAATACAATGTATCCGCCCATATCAGACATCGATTTCCCCAGGTACTTAGCAACATCTTTATCGCTTTTTATGGAACCAACAATAATTCCGTACACAAGACCGGGAATAAAGAACATGATTAAAATGGCAATAATAATTCCATCGAAAAACGGTGAGTGTAAAACCGAACCTGTTTCCGGGTCTCTAAAAATACCATTTTCGGGAATAACTGTAAAAGCAAGCCCAACCAGAGTAATTAATAATGCAAGCCCGGCCCATCTCAAACCTTTTCGCTCCTCTTTGCTTAATTGTACAATGGGTAACTTTTTGGCCGTTCCCGTATACTTCCCTAAACGCGGCTCTACAATTTTTTCTGTTACCCACGTACCTATAATTACAACCAGAAAACTGGATACGAACATAAAATAGTAGTTTACAGCTGGGTTCACGGTCATGTCGGGTAAAATCATTTGAGCTGCCGACTCCGAAATTCCGGCCAATATGGGATCGATAGAGCCTATAAAGAAATTGGAGCCGAATCCACCGCTAACACCACAAAACGCTGCAGCCAAGCCGGCCATCGGATGTCTGCCCAAAGCATGAAAAATCATGGCGCCAAGTGGTATAAGAATAACATACCCTGCTTCTGAAGCCAAATGAGAAAGAATTCCGGCTAATACAATAGCCCCTGTTATAAGCCTGGGAGGAGCACTTAGTACCAGCGAGCGTATAAGCGTGGTAAACAATCCCGAACCTTCTGCCACTCCAATGCCAATCATTACTACCAACACGTATCCCAGTGGTGGGAATTTTAAGAAATTATCGATGAGGTTTGTATACATCCATCGAACCCCATCGCCACTTATAAGGTTTCTAACTTCTACAACATGTTCACCAACCGGGTGTATGGCCTGAGTGCCAAGCAGATGGGCTACCCATGATAGTAAAACTACAAATACTGCAAGCAGTGCAAAGAGCGTGGCCGGATGTGGAAGTTTGTTGCCAATTATTTCAACATAATCTAACGAACGAGCAAAAATACGGCTCGACTTTTTCTTGATTCTCTCAAATAACTTACTCATATAGCTATAATTAATGGTTAAATGCACCAAAAAAATGAGAGACAAAACTAAAAAAAGCAATTAAATATCCAAAACTCCCCTAGACCCTAAATTGCGCACGGATTTAATTTTTCAAGGTCAAAATCCGTGCGGAATTTAGGTTAACCCCGATTTAGAAAATCACTCATTTGGGTGAAGAATGAAACCGAATGAGATGATTTACTTAATCGAACCGAGTCAGGTTTAGCCTGACGAGCTCAACGCAATTAATTCGCAAG
>JAWOEM010000239.1:0-4941 GCA_046482785.1 Salinivirgaceae bacterium | reverse complement strand
CTCAAAATCGTTGAGTTTACTGGTGTAAGTGATACGAGTTTGAGTGAGTATAACGCAGAAAATCGTGTTTATTGACGAACACTCGTATGTTTACAAAGATAATTAAACATGGAATGTCGCCGCTATGTAGAATATTATCATTCAAAACTATCATTTTCTGTTTCGCAAAAATGTGTAGCTTTGTCGGTTTCATTCTTCAAGAATGAAATATGGGAAACGCACGATGAGAATCTCACGTGCACATTTGCTCTCTAAATTTCGCAAGAATTTAATTTTTCAGGGGGAAGATCCTTGCAAATTTTGGGAGCTAAATTATTGGAAAATAATCATCTAAAAAATTACCGGAGTGAATATCAATCGATTAATAATTATTATTGGCCTGTTTCTTATGCAGGCATGCGCATCGACTAAATTTGTTGAGGAAGGGAATACGGCCATGCAAGCTGGCGATTATAGTGCGGCGCTTCAAGCTTATGAACAGCAAATTGTAAAATATGCCAGCTCCGGAAAAGTTGCAGACACTACGGTGTATTGCAAAGCCGGAATGGCTGCTTTGCAGCTGGAACAACGCGACAAGGCACTGAAATTTTTTGAGGCTGCCGAAGATATGGGGTATGCTTCGCCCGAAATGCTTGCCGCGATGGCGAAAATTTACCATACCATAGATAATCTATCGCTTGAAATAAACGTGTTGGAAGCTTACTATGAAAAATACCCGCAAGCACAGCTGCATGATAGTATTACAGTTCGTTTGTTTGAAACCTACGTGGAGAGCGAAAACAATGCCGGGGTGCATAAGCTTTGGCCCCAAATAGAGAAATATGCCGCAACCCGAATCAATTTACTTAACGGATATTTTTCCGTCAATAAAAAAGAGGGGAACGATGCTGTGTGCGACGACTTGGCTGTTCAAATGCTTGAGCTGGATCCAGATAATGTTCCGGCATTGGAATGGCTTGCCAAAAAGTATTACCAGCAAGCCGAAGATTTATACGTTACCGAAATGAAAGCCTATCAGCAAAATCGCACAAATAGCCAATATAAAAAGTTGTTGAAAGCGTGGGATAAAATTTGGCCAACTTTTCGAAAATCGCGCGATTATTTTCTGCAGTTATACGAAATTGATGCTTCCCCAAAATATGCTCAATACCTTGCTGCCATCTACACACGAATGGACAAAAAAAAGAAGGCGGCCTATTATAAAGCACGTTCGAAATAGTTGGCAGCACAGTTGTGGAGAAAATGCTCCACATTTTACCTTTGTATTTTTTCCCGACAATATGTAAATTTGTTTTTGCTTAACTCCAAACGAATAAGGATATATTTGCTTAAAACCAGATTTTTATGCAGTTGCTAACCGTGTCTGACAAAAATACAGAACAGCTTTTTTTAGATGTTCCACGAAAAATTTATCATAAAGATTCAAACTGGGCATGTGTGCCCGATGCCGAAATAAAAGGCATTTTCCGGAAGGAGGCCAACAAGAAATTGGAGTATGGCGAAGCCGTGCGGTGGGTGCTAAAATCTGACAATGGGGAGCTAATTGGCCGCATAGCTGCTTTTTATGATAAGCGTCGTGCCTTTAAAGAACAGCCTTACGCCGGAGGTATCGGCTTTTTCGAGTGCATCGATCAGTTTGATGCCGCAAAAACTTTGTTTGATGAGGCTCATCAATGGCTGAAATCTAAAGGATTGGAAGCAATGGACGGCCCGATAAATTTTGGCGAAAATTACGTCCATCAAGGGTTGCTAGTCGACGGGTTTATGCCCCAGGGCTTTGGCATGCCCTATAATAAGCCGTATTACAAAGCCCTATTCGAGCAGTACGGTTTTCGCAACTATTTCGAAATGTACAGTTATCACCTCGATCTTACTCGCCCATTACCGCAGCGGCAGGAACGTTTTGCGCGCCATTTGTTAAGTAAACCCGATTATCGGTTGGAGCATTTTCGTTTTGCTAATTACGACAAGTACCTAAACGATATTGTAACCATTTATAACGGTGTATGGTCACATTTTCATGATGATTACATTCCATTGGAGTTCGATGAAATGGAAAAGATGCTAATGGAGGTTAAACCATTACTCAAAGAAGAGTTTATTTGGTTTATTTATCACGATCAGAAACCTATCGGTATGCTGGTGGCGTTCCCCGACTTCAACCAGCTTCTGCGTAAGCTCAATGGTAAATTCGACTTTTATGGAAAAATTCGGTTTGTATTTGCAAAGTTAACGACAAAAATTACACGAGCTCGCTTGCTGGTGGCAGGGGTATTGCCAGCGTACCAGCAAACCGGTGTTGTGGCGGCGGCATATATTCGCATGATCGACCAGATGCGTGAATCTGGTATTCGTGAACTGGAAAGTAGCTGGGTGGGCGATTATAATGAAACGGTGAATAAAATGTATCGTATGTTGGGTTCGGAACGTGCCAAAACGCACGTTACATATCGTTTTTTATTCGATCGCAATGCGCATTTTACTCGTTTTATGGCAAAAAAAAATGTGTAAGTATAGAAAAATCGTGTAATTTAGGCATTGAAACTTCTTATACTTGAAATATGAACTTGACCTTTTGTCTCCGAATTTTATTTGTATTCTTTTTTACACTAACGGTTTCAAAAGGATACACGCAAATCACCGATTCAATTATGACAAGTCAAGCCGCTCAGTTTAATGAATTGGTTAAACGGACTGAATATTTTGCCAAAAACGATAGAGATACAGCGAGAGTTTTAGCCGTTAGAGCCATGCGCATGGCGAGAGCCTTGGGCGATAGTGGCTACGTGGCAAAGAGTATGAATGCTCATGCCCTAATTGAAACCTATGGGGGTGATTTTTCGAATGCAATTGATTTTTGTAAAAACGGAATTAGTATTATCGACTCGGCAGATTGGCCTGAAACCTTAGCCCAACTCTATAATACACTTGCCAAAAATCTCAAAAGTCAACAAAAATACGAGGGGGCAATGGATTTCTATCTGCGCTCTTTGTCCATCCGCAAAAAAATAAATGATACAGCAGCCATTATCGGAACATTAATCAATATTGGCGGACTCAACTCCTCCATGAAGAAATATGAAATTGGGCTGAATTATTATCTTGAAGCAGAAAAATTGGCCATACACACAACACATAGAGAGGCAAAAGGGTCACTTTATAACAACATTGCCATTGTGTACCGAAAACTAGGAGACTCCCAGGGTGCCCTTGAATATTACAACAAAGCGTTGCAGATATACAATTCAATAAATTGGGAGTATGGGCAGGCTTATGTACTGGGCAACATAGGCGTACTTTTCGAAAACTCAGAAACATCAGGAGATTCTGCATTACATTACTATAATCGTGCCTTGAAAATTCATGAAAAACTAAATGACCACTATGGAATTGGCATAACAAAAATAAATATTGCACTGGTACTCACACAAAAAAAAATGTTCAGCAAAGCGGAAAAACTTTTTCATGAAAGTATATCCATTGCAAAAAAAATTGAATCGTCGCGCTTAATGGAATATGCCTACGAAGGATTGGCCGACTTGGAAGAAAAACGGGGAAACTTCAGAAAGGCCTTTCAGTATTACAAAAAAAACAGGGAAATAGTAGACTCTGTTTATAATGCAAAAAAACACAAACAAATTGCCGAACTGGAAACAAAATACCAAACCGAACGCAAAAACAAAGAAATAAGCCTGTTGCAAAAAAACGCCAAAATCCGTGAACTCACGCTCAAAGAACAGTCCCAAAAAATCAGAATCAACCAGTTATTAATAGTTTTGTTGATTGCCATTATTGTTTTAGGCGCTATTCTCATAATTGTTTTGCTCAAGCTTAACAAAACCCAGCACATGAATACGAAAAACAAGCTCGAAATACTCATTATAAAATATAGACGGGCTCGGCTTGTAATTGCCCACAGTGGCTTTATCCCAGTAGGTTGAGGCCTTTTCATGATCGCCAATGCTTTTATAGGCCACACCCATCCAGTAGAAAATATCGTTTTCCCTTTTTCCGTAAAGTTTGCCTTCGCCAAGGTTAGGGGGATAGGCCTGCGCTTTCTCCAATTTCTCAATAGAATGCAGAAACTCTCCATTTTTGATATCAACCTTTGCCAATTCGGTCAAGCTGCAAACGTACTGGCCCGATACTTTTCCTTCGCCACCTTCCCAGGGATGGAATTTACGATCCATAATAAGGTCATAAGCTCTCTGAAATTCCCCAAGGAAATTATACAACGCGACTCGCTCCAGGTAAACATCATCCCGAAATCCAACCAACTTCATATGCTCCTCTAAGAACTGTAGTCGCTCTTGAGGTGCCTTATTCGTCCTTTTATGTAGTTGATCCAGCTCCATGAAGACCCTGGCGTCAGATTTGTCAAGAGAAAAAGCTATCTCAAAACTTTGTATCGCTTTTTTTGTATTCGCTTGCTTATTAAAGTAGGCGATACCAAGATTTCGATGCACCGTAGGGAAATCACTATCCCGTTTCCTGGAGGTCTCCCAGTAATTCATAGCCAGTTCATGTTGACGCTTGTCGTAGAAAAGACATCCGAGATAATAAGGAGCCTTGGCGTCCTCCTTTTTATGTTCAAGAGCGTCATTTAATACAGGAATGGCTTCCAAGCGATTGGGAAAGCAATAATCAGGGTTAGCGTTTGCAGCTAACTCATAATATTTAAGAGCAGTAGTTTCTTGCCCTTTTTTTCTATGGAACCAACCCAGATAATAAAAGACCATTGGGTGCGTATTTTGCTCCTTGTCTTTGATCGCATGTGCCAACAGTTTTATGGCTTCATTAAAAAGTCCAGCTGAAGCATAATCAAGAGCATACGCAATCAAATTTTGATCATAACCGCGTGATAACTCCAGAAACTGATCCAAGGCTGTATCCGCTTTACCACCTTCATTCTGTTGTTTATATGTCAAATGCTTCTCGAAA
>JAWOEM010000153.1:0-3186 GCA_046482785.1 Salinivirgaceae bacterium | reverse complement strand
TTTGAAGCTTCGGCCGGTAATGCTAATTTGAACCGGGTTTTTCCATTAAACGAAATTGGATAGGTAACCTCATCTTGCTTCAAATATTTTTCGTCGTATGCCGGGAATTCAGCATCAACAATACTGCCTTCATTTCCGGCCACGTGCCATAATTCTTCGGCAATATGGGGCGCAAATGGGCTCAACATAATGGTTAAAGGCTCTAAAATAGCTCGTTTGTGGCATTTTAGATCGCCCAACTCATTTACACAAATCATAAAGGCGCTTACCGCGGTGTTGTAAGAAAACCGCTCAATGTCTTCACCAATCTTTTTTATGGTTTTATTCAAAACCTTCAATTCATCTTCTGTAGGTGCTTCATCAGTTAACAAAAGTTGCTCGTTTTGATAATAGAGACGCCAGAATTTTTTCAAAAAGCGATGCACACCATCAATACCCTTAGTGTCCCATGGTTTACTTTGCTCTACAGGTCCGAGAAACATTTCGTACAAACGCAGCGTATCGGCTCCATAAATATCAATAATGTCATCGGGGCTAACCACATTAAACATCGACTTCGACATTTTTTCCACGGCGTGGCCACAATGGTATTTTCCATCTTCTAAAATAAATTCGGCATCGCTAAATTCGGGGCGCCATTGACGAAAGGCATCAACATCTAAAACATCATTGTGTACAATATTTACATCGACGTGTATTGGGGTAACCTGGTGCTGCTTGCGCAAGTTGTAGGACACAAATTTATTTTCGCCCTGTATGCGATACACAAAATTCGACCGTCCTTGAATCATCCCCTGATTTATGAGCTTTTTGTAGGGCTCGTCTTTCACAACCACACCAATATCGAATAAAAACTTGTTCCAAAACCGTGAATATATCAAGTGTCCGGTGGCATGCTCTGTGCCGCCCACATATAAATCAACATCTTGCCAGTAGCCGTTGGCCTCAGATGAAACCAACTCTTGGTCGTTTTTCGGATCCATGTACCGTAAATAGTAGGCCGATGACCCTGCGAAACCGGGCATTGTGTTCAGTTCAAGCGGGTAACCATCTTTTGTTTCCCAGTTTTTGGCTCTTCCCAGTGGTGGTTGTCCATCTTCGGTTGGGAGGTATTTATCGACTTCGGGCAGTTCCAGTGGCAATTCGCTATCGTCTAATACATAGGGCATTTTATCTTTATAGTAAACCGGAAACGGTTCGCCCCAGTAGCGTTGACGACTAAAAATGGCATCGCGCAATTTATAATTGATCTGTTTCTTACCCAGTTGGTTTTCGTTCAGGTAGTTAATCATTTTTTTGATGCCGTCCTGAACGTTCAGCCCGTTAATGATGCCTGAGTTAACCATAACACCATCTTTGGCATCGTAAGACTCTTCCAGTTCGGGTAGGCTCTCGGGAGTATCTTTTTTGCCGGCTACCACTTGTTTAATGGGAATGTTAAAGTGTTTGGCAAATGCAAAATCGCGACTATCGTGCGCCGGAACCGCCATTATGGCGCCTGTTCCATAGCCCATTAGCACATAATCGGCAATCCAGATGGGTACTTTTTCGTTTGTAAGCGGATGAATGCTGTATGCTCCGGTAAATACACCCGAAATATTTTTTGCATTGGCGATGCGTTCGCGTTCGTTACGGGCAGCCGATTGTTTGATATAGGCCTGTACTTCTTCTTGCTTCTCCTCTGTGGTTATGGATGTCACCATTTCATGCTCAGGTGCCAGCACCATAAAAGTGGCACCATAAAGCGTATCGGGACGGGTTGTAAAAATATCGAGGTCGTAATTGTGGCCTTCGATTCTGAATTTTACGGTTGCCCCAATGCTTTTCCCAATCCAGTTTCGCTGAATTTCTTTTAGTGAATCGCTCCACTCGAGCTGCTCCATACCCTGCAACAAGCGTTCGGCATAGGCTGATACGCGCAACGACCATTGGCGCATTTTTTTCTGCACAACTGCATATCCGCCTCGTACAGAAACACCGTCTTTTACCTCGTCGTTGGCTAAAACTGTCCCCAGCTCTGAGCACCAGTTCACTACAGTGTCGGCAAGGTAGGCAATGCGATAATTCAGCAATTGTTCTTGTTTTTGCTTTTCGGTATATGCATTCCACTCATCGGCAGAAAAAATAGTTGTTTCCGACGATGCCGCGTTCACATTTTTATTTCCTTCCTTTTCAAATATTTCCACGAGCGTTTCAATCGATTCGGCTCGCTGGGTAGTATTATTAAACCAGTGTTCAAACATTTGTTTAAATGCCCACTGAGTCCATTTATAGTAATCGGGGTCGCATGTACGAACCTCGCGGCTCCAATCGAACGAAAATCCAATTTTATCTAATTGATTGCGGTAGCGGGCAATATTATTTTCTGTAGTTACGGCCGGGTGCTGGCCGGTTTGAATGGCATACTGCTCTGCCGGGAGGCCGTAAGCATCGTACCCCATTGGGTGCAACACATTAAAACCTTTCTGCCGTTTATAACGGGCATAAATATCAGATGCAATGTAACCTAACGGATGGCCAACATGCAAACCGGCACCGGATGGGTATGGAAACATATCGAGCACGTAAAACTTTGGTTTATCATGATCGACCTCTACCTTATAAGTATTGTGTTCTCTCCAGTAGTCTTGCCACTTTTTTTCTATTGAATTAAATGAATATTCCATACCGCAATTTTTGTAAAATTTAACTCGGCAAAATTATAAATAATCGGTTGATATTCAAAGAATAAAATCATCATAAAAATCGAACGTATTTTTTTAATAATCAAACAAGTACAATAATTGCGAGCTACATTTGTGTTTTTTCTCGTTTAAATGACACCTTAATTCCGCGACGATTTCATTTTTCAAGTTCAAAATCCATACGGAATTTTGGGTGATAAAGTAAGATCGGAACAATAAGAAAATTTGTACTCCTGTGATCTGTATGCATGCCGTATTTGTTTTTATGTTTATGCTTGAATTAAAAGAGAAAATTTCGATACAGGTTCTGTTCAGAGAGAGATTTTTGTTTTTGAGGAAATTATGAAAATATATTCATGGAATGTAAACGGGATACGCTCCTGCATTAAAAAAGGTTTTTGGGATTTTTTCGAAAGTTCCAGCCCTGATATAATGTGTCTGCAGGAAGTGAGAGCTGAAGAATCTCAGGTTGATTTTTCTGAACTTGAGGGCTATGAGATTT
>JAWOEM010000203.1:0-4972 GCA_046482785.1 Salinivirgaceae bacterium | reverse complement strand
CAAAAAACCTACTGATTTAGAATTAATCGATGATGCTAATAAATATCATAATTTCAAAAGATTCAGAGCCTATTATGCTTTAACTAATCCTGAAATGATGGTGAGAGATAAATAAAAAATGGGGCTGGATATCAATCTATATCATCCTCAAGAATTACTCGACGAATTAATTAAACAATCAGAAGAGAGGTTTGGATATATCACTACAACGACCGTGGAGACTGGTACTTTACAGGAAACTACCCTACGCCGGGAGGTAACCGGGTGGTTAACCAATCGTTTATCAACTATATTGAAGGAAAAAACGAACGAGCCTATTAGAAATACTCAAAATGAAAAAGCAAAAAAGCGGCCTTTTACAGTCCGCTTTTTTGCTTTTTATATGAGTTGACATGTCGTTCAATCTTCGAAGGATAAATATCGTCAATGGTAATCATAATGGCGGTTTCCTCTACCCCACCAAAATATTTATTAAACGATGTACCGAAAGTTTTCATCGAAGGAGACAAGTTCATATAGGCATTTATCAGCGGGGGAATATTTTCGCCCAACTTTCGCACATTTTGATTCAAAATACGCCGATTTTCGTCGTAATCTTTTCCGGTAAAAAGCTCATCGTATTTTTCATAATCCATGCCCAGTTCCATAGGCTCAATAAGCTCCATTAGATGATGATCGTCGGCAAATTGTTTTTGCAAAAAGTAAAGGATTAAATTACGTGCTTCGGTATTAAAATGGGGGTACATGGTCACCTTCCCAAAGAAATATTTTACATCGGGGTATTCAACTACAAGTGCCCCCAACCCATCCCACAGATTATCAAGAGCAAAAATCCCTTTCCGGCTCGATTTGGAAGACTGGTATTCGGGGTGGACAAAAGACCGCCCCAACTCGATGGTATAGGGTAAAAATTCATTTATAAATTGCTCACTAAAATGGAAAAGCCGATAGGTAGCCAGTTGCAGCGCACCATCGTCATCTACGGTGGCATTCTTGCATGCAATATATCGATACCCCCCAAGAATAGCCTTATCGGCAGGTGACCAAACAATCAATTGCTGATAAGGCACCTCTTGCATATCGAACTTATCGAGATCGATTGATTTGCCTGTGCCACCACCTGCAGATCTGAACGTAAGTTCGCGCAAGCGACCCACTTCTTTCGTCAGATTTGGTGCATTGTGATAGTTAAAGGCGTAAATCTCATGATCGCCATAATTCGTTTTCCGAACAAACTTATCTGACGTAAGTTCGCTTTCTAAAAGCTCTACCGGTATTGGTGCAATAATCTGCTCCATGTAATTAACATTTGTTTATATAAACACAAAAATACAGCCGAAATGTTCTACCAACGAACATTTTACTTTCGGTTTTCGGGTTTTAGTGAATAAGCAATTGATTTAATCTCCTCTGCCCACTGGTCGGGACTTTTATCGCGGGTTAAGCTTTGGTGTGAAATGGGTTTTCCAAAATACACGTTAAAGTGGCTATCATACTGTTTGAAAGCCTCTCCGGGCAAGTAAAACATTTCCAAATTTACTTTTAACCCTAACCGTTTACGCCATTGCGCCACACGATAAAACTTGTTCGAGTTTACGCCATCAAAAAACACAGGTACAATGTCGCGTTCGTACTTTCGGGCACGGTTTACAAACGTGCGCCGCCAAACCAAATCTTTAATTTCTCCATTATACTTGCGTGATACAAGCCCGAAAGGGAAATCGAGAATAGGATAATCAGCCTTAAAAGCGGCATCAATTTTTTTAATTGCTTCGCGCGAATGACTGCCATGCTTATTAATAGGCAAAAACAGCGGGTCGTAATTTTCGATCAATAATAATAAATCGTTGACCAATAAACGGGGTTCTCCCCAATGCGAAGCCAGCACATCGGCCATAACCACACCATCGAAACCGCCCAGCGGATGATTCGATGCAAAAATATAACGGCCATCTTTCGGAACTAAATGTTCGTTATGCACCGTATAAGTCACGTTGAATTCTTTTAACAGCGAACGAACAAACACCACTCCCGTTTTATCGGCATACTTTCGTAAAATGCGATTAATATCAGCTTGATGAATGGTACGTTCGATAAACCGATATATAAAACCGGGTATAGCCCGCGCAAGCCCCGGGCTTTTCAAAGCCATGGCTTTTCGTATATCAATCTGTACAGGTTGGTTTTTGGTACTCATACAACAAAATTTTTTCTATTGGCAAATCGATGCAAAACCCATCAGCATGCACACAATTAGCCCAACTGCAACTATTATGCTATTCACAAAATAAACTCCAAAAGTAATAAATTTTGCTAAAATGCGATCGAAATTCCTGTCAAAAGGCGCAGATGCACCCTTTTAACGGAGAAAATTGTTGACAAATTTTTCCTTTCATTGGCAATTATCAAAACTATAAAACAACTAACTTGCAGCCATTATGACAGACGAACAAAGGTTAATTTTTGCAGAAGTAATTATTCCGCTTGCAGCTCAGGGGACATTCACCTATGCAATTCCAAATGGCAACTCACCCTTACAACCCGGAAGCCGTGTTTTGGTTGGTTTCGGGAAGCAAAAAATTTATGCCGGAATTGTGCAAAGCACACATAGCAACCAACCAGATTATAAGGTTAAGCCCATTTTAGACATTCTAGACTCTGAGCCTGTAATAAACGAAAACGGACTAAAATTCTGGCAATGGATGGCCGACTACTATATGTGTTCTATTGGCGAAGTTTGCGAAGCTGCAATGCCCGCCATGTTAAAAATGCACAGCGAAACCCGCCTGTATGCCATTGCCGAAGAATGCCCCGAGTCCATTACCAATCCACAGTTAATTAAAGCATTTTTGATGATTCGTGCCGGTAAAGAAATTGCAATTAAAGAGTTGCAACACGAATTCAAAGGCGCTACAGCGCTTAAACTAGCCAGAGAACTATCGGAACTAAAGCTGATAGGCATACGAGAATGGGTTAGCGATAAGTTCAAACCAAAAACCATTAGAGAAATTGAACTTGTGGATGCCGAACAGGCCAATGCATTTATAAATTCGGGAAAATTAGACAAAACACCCGCACAAAAAAAAACCTTACAAGCGTTACTCCAAAGGAAGAAAACAATAGTACGAGCAGAATTAAAAAAAGAAGCAAGCGTTTCCGATGCAGCCATCAAAGCCCTCATTAACAAAGATCTTATAAAAGAGAATGAACGTGTAGTGAATCGCTTCGAAAACGAAAACGAAGAGATACTTCCACTACCAATGCTTTCGCCCGCGCAGCAAAAAGCATTGGAAGAAGTACAAGCCATTTGGTCAGAAAACAAGCCGGCATTGCTTTATGGCGTAACGTCGAGCGGAAAAACGGAACTCTACTTCCATCTTATAAAAAAATATATCGACCGCAATGAGCAAGCACTGGTTTTGCTACCCGAAATAGCACTAACCGGGCAGTTGGTCAATCGGTTTCGTATGGTATTTGGCGACAAGGTTGGCGTGTACCATTCACGCATACCGGCAGGGCAGCGCATTGATATGTGGCACGACATTAGGAAGAACGAAAAGTTGCGCATCATTGTGGGGCCCCGATCGGCTATGTTTTTACCGTACAACAATTTGAGCGCCATTATTATCGATGAAGAGCACGACCGGTCGTACAAACAGCAAGACCCGGCGCCACGCTACAACGCCCGCGATGCAGCCATTGTATTTGCACATTTGCACCAAGCAAAAGTACTGATGGGAACGGCAACCCCATCGCTAGAAAGCCTGGCCAACAACAAAGCCGGCAAATACGGCATGGTTCGGTTAACCGAGCGCTACGGAAACTACATTCGACCATCGATAGAAATTGTTGATTACGCAAAATGGTGGCGCAGGCATAAAGTGAAAGCCCACCTAACGCCGCTACTATTTGAAGCAATTGAAGAATCATTGGCAAATGGAAGTCAGGTTATATTATTCCAAAACCGCAGAGGATACGCACCTTATGTGCAATGCATGGATTGTGGAGAAATACCCTTTTGCCCGCACTGCGATGTGCGACTGACGTTACACAAATTTCAAGACCAACTGGTTTGCCACTATTGCGGATTTGCCAAAAAAAACACAGAAAAATGCGACTCCTGCGGAAAACCGGCGCAAAAAACCATGGGATTTGGCACCGAAAAAATAGAACAAGAACTACAAGAACTACTTCCACATGCACGGATTTCCAGATTTGACCAAGATAGCACCCGCCGAAAAAATGGCCATGAAACAATTATCAACAACTTTGAATCGGGGAAAATTGACATACTAATTGGAACACAAATGGTGACCAAGGGCATCGACTTTAAAAAAGTGAGCGTGGTAGGTGTTCTCAATGCCGATAATCTATTCAGTTTTCCCGATTTCAGATCGTTTGAACGCAGCATGCAACTACTAACGCAAGTTGCAGGAAGAGCCGGCCGCCACGGGAATCACGGACGGGTAATTATTCAAACCTCGCAACCCGAACATACCGTTATTCAGTCATACAAACAAGGCAACTACGGGGCATTTACTGAAAAAGAATTACTGGAACGATTCCAATTCGCCTATCCGCCGTTTACCCGAATTATTACGGTATCGGTTAAACACAAAAAGCAAGATACTTGCCACCGTGCAGCCCTTTTGCTTGCCGGACAAAGCAGAAAAATAGAGGGGACAACCATTTTGGGCCCCCAACCACCCGTAATTTCCAGAATTCAGCAATACTACATTGAAGAGCTATTTATAAAAATTGAGCGTTCGCCCAAAACGCTAATCATTAAAAACAAAGTAAAAGAAGCCATTGCTGCAGTAAAACAAACAGAAGGATTAAAAAGCGTTATCATTAGCGCTGATGTGGATCCGTACTAGTGTCCTGGCAACACCCAAATAACGCACCAAGTCTTGTTCTTTTACGGTTTTGCTTTGCATTAAAAAGATTCACGTAGCTATGGCTATGCTTACTT
>JAWOEM010000143.1:0-3125 GCA_046482785.1 Salinivirgaceae bacterium | reverse complement strand
GTATGCGGTGGCTCTGGTTTCTGACCGAATAAACCCCTACTCGGGATCAGATGCGGAGCCTTCAAATCCGGCCCCCAGCCGTCCTCACATAATAGAACTAACCGACGTTCCATGACTATGTCCGTAATAAATATCGGCATTATCGGCAAAGTTACGCGTAGCAATTACGCGCCCCTCGGCAAAAAGGTGATCGAATGCCTCCATATCGTCGAGGCTTGTAAAACCGGCATCGATAACCGCCACACGAACTCCACTGCCCTTAAAGCCAAGTTGGTGAAGTGGTTTAAGGTTAATTTGCTGTTGCACATCGTCTGAAGTGGGCGAACTCCCTTTTTTATGTTTAAACCGCTCGCCAAACTTAGAATCGTCTGTAGGTTGCGAAACCACTTTGCCTTTTCGCTTTAAGCGCGATGCATCTACAAAGTCCATTTGCTCAATAGCAGCAACAATTTGGTCGGTGGCCTCTACCACTGCAAAGTTAAACCACCGGCTGGTGTATCGCACATTGGCACCGGCAACTTTCAGGCTATCGACAAATGCCGGATTAACAGGCAAATCGGTTTCTTCGATTGGAATGGAAAAGCGCGTGCGGCGCTCAATGGCTCGTTGTGTTAAAAAGTTTTCAGGTTCATCAATGCTGTAGGGCGTTCCCTCTTTGGTATTAAAAAAAATTACATATTGGTCGGGAGCAACCTGTGCAAAGGCAATTTGGCTGAACAAGATAATTAAAAACAGGTAGGTAAATTTAATCATTGTAGTTTCTTTTTGTTAATATGATGGTAGCTGTTTTTATACGCTCCTCAATGGGTAACGTATAATCGTAGTTTGGATCGTCGGAAATAATATTTACGCTTTCGCGATACAAAAATCCGACACCACTGCCGTAGAAGCTGCGGTCGGTATATTTGTAAACCAATGTAGAATCCATTTGGTGATGAATAACCAATGTGCTATCATAAGGCTCTCCATTAATCATGTTGAAAATATCTTTTCGATAAACAGTATTGCGTGCCGATGTGTCGGAATAAACGTTGTACGCAAATGGATTCCACGAAAGTGACTCATACAGCGGGAAAACCATATCGAGCCAGACTTCATTTTGATCGAAACGCAATAATTTTTTCTCGTACCTTTCAAACCAAAATACGTGCTCCAATACCCATTGGGCATTGGAACTTTTCCGATAACGCGTGCAATAAAACTTTTCGTATTCAGGATAAGTTGCTACACTATCGACAACAGTCTTAACAGCATAATTAATTGTATCGTAAACCTCGCTTGGCGAATCAATGTTAATATGAGTAACCTCATCGATCCACGTGTAGCCTTGGTGCAAAGGAAAATAGGCATAACCGTAGTCTATTTGCGGTGCATCGTTCGATTTATTGTCTGTGCATGCAATAGCCAACAAAAAAAGAAGTAAATATGTAATAATTTTTCTCATAGGTAAAAACAGGTTGGCCGCACGGGGCGTTTATCGGCATAAAAACGGCACTGCCGACATATTTTTTTTAGTACAACGAATGCACATCTTAAATTCCGCAAGCACACCCTAATTTTTTGTTTTTATGCTTTCGGGTACATTACAAAATTAACAGATAAAACCTTAATTTTGAATTTAATTTAGAAAAAGTTATCACGCTATTCGGGAATCAATAATTTTCGAAAATCATAAAAAGTAACAAGTGAACGTTTGAAAAAGACTGTAATGAGAATAGAAAAAGACAAAATAGGATCTTGTGAAATACCTAAAAATGCCCTTTACGGAGTAAACGCGGTGCGCGCACAAGCAAACTTCCCCAATAATGCCCCCTTCCACAAGGCATGGTACAAAGCCATGGGCACTGTAAAAGAAGCCTGTTATTTAACCTATGAAAAGTATGCGGCGGCACTAAATCAGAAATACAACAACCAAATTCCGGTTTCATTAATCGACAGCAAAATAATTGCCGAGCTAAAAAAGGCAGCTTCGCAGGTAGCACAAGGCAAGCACTACGAGCATTTTTTGGTGTCTGCCATGCAAGGCGGTGCAGGCACAAGCATCAATATGAATATTAACGAAATTGTTGCCAATGTAGCGCTTAAAAATTTCGGCAAAATGCCCGGCGACTACCACACCATTGATCCGGTAGAACACGCCAATATTTTCCAATCGACGAACGATACAGTGCCCACAGCTCTGCGGGTGGCCGCCATGCAGCTGCTCACCGAGCTGGAAACATCGATTAACGAATTGCGTACCGCATTTGAAAAGGCAGAACAAAAACATCGCGAGGCAATGCGCCCGGGCTACACGCAATTGCAAGAGGCTGTGCCCACCTCGTACGGAAAAATGTTTAGTGCATTCAGCGATGCCCTTTCGCGCGATTGGTGGCGGGTTTCGAAGTGTTTCGAACGTATTAAGGTGGTTAACCTGGGCGGAAGCGCCATAGGAACAGGCATTACCGTGCCTACTTATTTTATTATGGAAGTGGTGCAAACACTACAGCGGCTCACAAATTTGCCTGTTACTCGCAGCGAAAACATGATGGATACGACCAGTAATCTGGATGTATTTGTAGAAATACATGCTACACTCAAAGCGCATGCGGTAAACCTCGAAAAGGCAGCAGCCGATATTAGATTATTGGCCTCGGATCTTTCGAAGCACAACGAAATAACCATTCCCGAAAAACAAACCGGCAGCTCCATTATGCCCGGAAAAGTGAATCCGGTAATTGCCGAATTTATTATCAGCAGTGCACACAAAGTATACGCAAACGATATGCTAATCAGCTCCCTATGCGGACAAGGACAGCTGGAACTTAATGCCTACTTGCCCACAATTGGCGATGCCCTACTGAATAGCCTCGATTTGCTAATTGCAGCCAACAATACATTTAATATAAACTTACTTGAAGGACTGCAAATAAATAGTGAACGAGCCACAAAAAGCTTATTTTCCAGTCCATCCATTGCCACAGCACTTATTCCTTACATAGGCTATCACAAAGCCGGCGATTTGGCACAAAAAATGAAACAAAAAAGCATTACCCACTGTCTGAATCACAAAAACAAGGCACTTTAATACTTGACAGAAGTTTTAAATCTTATATAATGAAAATGTATTCAATAATATTGGAGTT
>JAWOEM010000129.1:0-5548 GCA_046482785.1 Salinivirgaceae bacterium | reverse complement strand
TAAAAGACATTATTTCAGGTGCCGAAACCTCCGAAGTGCTTTACATTCATCCCGATGCATCGAACAATTCGCAGCGTTATTATTCGTACTATTCCAATCGGGACTACCCATTCACACGCAATTTTGTTACTATTGGCGACTCTACACAAATAAGCACCAGCAACGCAACAGATAGTTTATGGGTCTATCATCTTACACCCAATAAAAAAGACACAGCAAGCTACGACAGCGTATTAAAAATAGCAACAAACAGCTTTTTTACGACTAAAAAAACTGGATCATACGTCATCAATTCCACACCAACTACTGATGGGGGATTGCGTTTTATATCGGGCGACAAACATTATCCGGCCATTCGCACAGCTGAAACCATGTTACACCCCATACGCATGCTCACCAATGCCGACGAGTGGGCAAAACTGCTTACTTACCGACCTAAAATGGCAGTAGACACATTTTGGTTAGTGGCTGCCGCCGATACAGAGGAGGCACGGCGCCAAATTCAAGTGTTTTACAACCGACTACAATTGGCCAATGTGAAGTTTAGCAGTCACCGCCAAGGATGGAAAACCCATGCAGGCAAAGTATTAACCATAGCCGGCGTGCCCAATGAGGTGCAATATACCGATGAAGGGGAGGATTGGTATTATTTTATTGAAAAAAACAGCAAGCTGCGGGTGCCATTCCGCCTGAATTACACCACAGGCGAGTTGGAGTTGCTGCGCAACGATTCGCTATTTAATGGATTTATGACCTATAAAATTAACCGATGGAGAAAAGGAAAATTTTAATATAGAAACAGATACAATGGAACAAAAAAACGATTTTATTTTCGGCATACGTGCCGTAGAAGAGGCGCTCAAAAGCGGTCAGCATTGCGATAAAATTTTGTTGAGAAAAGGAATGGGGGGCGATACCATAGGCGCCATTAAAGATTTAATGCGCGAACACAAAATTCCTTTGCAAGAGGTTCCCGATGCCAAACTCAATAGAATTACGCGAAAAAACCATCAGGGAATAATTGCTCTTATGTCGCCAATTCCTTTTCATCAGCCCGAAGATGTACTGATGAATATTTACGACAGTGGCAAAGATCCGTTTTTTTTAATGCTCGACGAGATTACCGACATTAGAAACTTTGGAGCCATTGTGCGTACAGCAGAATGTGCGGGCGTACATGGAATAATTATTCCGCAAAAGGGCTCTGCACGAATTGGTGGCGATGCCGTAAAAACCTCGGCCGGAGCATTATTCAACATCCCGATTTGCAAAACCAACAACATGAAAAAAACGCTTTCGTACCTGAAAGATAGTGGGTTAAAAACTGTTGCAGCAACAGAAAAAGCAGAGCAACACTACTTTAAGTGTGATATGACCGGCCCGGTAGTTTTAATTTTGGGCGCTGAAGATGTGGGCATTAGTAAAAACATTCTCGAAATGGTCGATGTCCAAGCCGCATTGCCCATAAACGGAAAAATTGAATCGCTGAATGTATCCAATGCCGCAGCGGTAATGATGTATGAAATTGTCAGACAACGAAGTGTATAGTGTCGAAAACGCCCGGTAAAATATTCATCATACTGATACTGTTAATTGTACCGAACATTACTTGTTGGGCACAATTTTACAACGGACATCGCATGACCTTCGGCAAGAACAGGGTTCAGTTTGGTGAATTTTACTGGCAACACTACGACTTTGGCCAATACAAAACGTACTACACTACTGGGGGCGACAAAACCGCACGGTATGTCGGGCTTAGGGCACGCTCCATCATTACAGAAATGGAATACAGGCTCGATTTTCAGTTGCCCGATTTAATCAACTTTATTGTTTACAACGACCTTTTAGACTTCCGGCAAAGCAACATTGGGCTTGTAAGCGGAAACGACGAGTACAACATAGGAGGCGTAACTGCAATATCCAACAATAAAATTCTGGTTTACAACCGGGGATCACATACACATATCGATCAGCAATTACGTCAGGCAATTGCAGAAATTATTATCAATCGTATTTTAGTAGGCAACACCTTGTCTGACAGACTCACAAGCTCTTCACTCTCATCGTACCCTGAGTGGTTTGTGGGCGGATTGGTTTACTACTACGGGAAGGAATTTAACGCATCAATTCAGCAAAAAATTAAAGATGGATTTATACACGGAAAGTATGCCAAACTGCACTGGCTCATTGGAGAAGACGCCAAGCTGGCCGGGTTGTCGTTTTGGACATTTATTGCCATAAACTATGGCGAAAATGCTTTGAACGATATTATGTACATGTCGCGCATGACGAGAAACATCAGCAATGCATTCTTGTTTATAACCGGAATTCCATTTAAAAACCTCGTTAAAGAATGGGAGCAATACACAACCTATCGGTTTTCTGAAGAAGAAAAGAGCACACTACCGCTGCAAGCAAATAAATTCGACACAAAATACAAAAAGCAAGTAACCTATCAGAACTTTGTATTTTCTCAAAACAAAGCCTTTGCCGCTTGGAATACGAATGATCAGGGGAAAGTGAAAATCTATGTGAAGAACCAAGCCTCTGGAAAGAAGAAAAAAATTTTTACATACGGAAATCGGTTACCACAAATTACAGATTATCAATACCCGATTTTACGCTGGCATCCAAAACTTCAACTACTTACGTGGATATACGAACACGAACAAACCATAAAACTGGCATTTTTTGATACAGAAACAAATGAAATTACCGAACGTAATATCCTTTACGTCAATCGTATTTTAGATTACGACTTCAATACTGAAGCTACCGAAATCGTATTTTCGGCTGTAATGCAAGGTCAAACCGATTTGTATTTGCTTAATTTGGCTTCCAACCGGCAAACCCAATTGAGCAACGATCTGCCCGACAATATCGATCCACGTTTTACCAAAGCCGGCAACATCGTATTTAGCAGCAACCGCTCCACCACAAACCCCGATACGCTACAAAGTGAATTCAATATTTATCAAACCGGGAACGCAACGTTTGCGCCCGTTTCCATTGTCCAAAACCGCGGAAACCAAACGCAACCCCAGCCCTACAAAAAAGGCCAATACCTCTATTTAACCGACCAAAGCGGAATCAGTAACCGCTTTCATGCAAAGTACGACAGTTCCATCATGTTTATCGATACGGCGGTTCATTATCGCTTTTTTACAAACACCAAACCACTTACAAATGTAAAGTTTGGAATAAACACCCACGAATTGGCTATGGATAAGGGGCACACTTTTGACATACAATTAATAAACAATCGCCACCAATTTTTCGAAACTCCGGTTGAATTACAAAAATCCATTTCGGAGCCAACCCTCACGGAGCAACGCGCATTTTTCGATACACGACGAACATTTTATAACTCACAACTGAAAAAACTTGCACAGCAGCAACAAAGAAACGATAGCTTAATAAACATCAATAACTATATATTTGAGTTTGAAAAGCAACAGGCAAAAAAAGAACGCAAATGGCCGGCAATTCAAGCCGACAGCCTTTGGGTGCTTAAACGTAAATTATACGCCACCACGTTTTACACAAATTTTATGGTAAATCAGGTCGACTTTAGTCATTTGAACCAAAGTTACCAAGTATACACAGGCGGAGCCGTATTTTTCAATCCGGGATTTAATGTATTGACCAAATTTGGAGCAGCCGATTTATTCGAAGACTATAAGCTTACAGCAGGCGTGCGATTGGCAGCAAACTTTACAGGAAATGAATACCTCATTAGCCTGGAAAATGTAAAATCGCGACTCGACAAACAGCTTATTTTACACCGAATGGGCACCGAAGAAATTACCGAAACGGACAACCTTATTCGCTCCTATTCGCACCAGGCAATGCTGGTTTTTAAATACCCATTTACACAAGTGGCCTCGGCACGGTTTACGGCCAAAACACGCATCGACCAAATTGTGTATCCGGCCATTGATAACGAAACACTTAACAAACCCGACGAATACAGAGTGTGGGGCGGCACGCTCTGGGAGCTCGTATTCGACAATACCACATCGCCCGCCATTAACTTGCATCGCGGCACACGCGCAAAACTTTTTTTCGAGCATTACACCCAAATCGAACGTAAAACCAACAATCACCTTTTTGTACTGGGAACCGACGTTCGGCATTACATCAAAATACATCGGCAACTTATTTGGGCAAATCGTTTGGCCGCATCCACCTCGTTTGGCAATGCCTTACTAATTTATTACCTTGGAGGTGTAGATAACTGGATGACAACTGGCCAGGATTATTTCGATCAGTCTATTCCTGTTGATAGATCAAAAAACTGGGCATTTCAGACCGTAGGTACAAACATGCGCGGATTTCAGCAAAATGTGCGAAACGGCAATAGTTTTGCAGTTATCAACTCTGAATTGAGATGGCCCATAATCAAATACATCGTTAATAGGCCACTTAACATAAGCATACTCGACCATTTTATGGTGGCAGGGTTTTTCGACATCGGGAGTGCTTGGTATGGTTGGGATATAACCGACAAGGACAATTTTTACCGATACGATTACGTAGAAAACGGTCCGGTAAGCGTTCGCATCGACAAACAACGCGATCCGCTGGTAGCGGGATACGGGTTTGGTGTGCGAACCCGGTTTTTCGGATATTACTTTCGGCTCGATTGGGCTTGGGGAGTTGAAAACATGCAGGTTCTCGACCGAATGTTCTATTTATCTATAAATTTAGACTTTTAATACAATGCGCATGAACGAAATATTTATTCTTATTCTCATTGGGATGCTTGCCGGATTTGTGGGCGGCATGATGGGCGTAGGTGGCGGCGTAGTTGTTATTCCCGCACTGGTATTTATTTTGGGATTTACACAACGCGAAGCACAGGGAACGGCACAGCTTTTCATGTTGCCTCCCATAGGCATTCTAGCCGTTTGGAATTATTACAAAGAAGGCTATGTAAACGTGAAATACGGCCTTATTCTCGCTGCCGCATTTGTAATTGGAGGCTATGTAGGAAGCCTGATTTCGGTAGAGTTACCCGATAAATTATTAAGAAAATTGTTCGGTATTATGTTGCTATATGCAGCTTATCGGATGATATTCAAATAGTAAAAGCACATGATCATGAATATTGAACAAACGATAAAAGCACATATGAACCATTTTCGGGAGTATTACCACCATTTACACGCCAACCCCGAAATATCATTTCACGAGCAAAAAACCGCAGCTTATATTTGCAGCCGCCTTTCAGCCATGGGGTTGGAGGTACATCAGCTTCCGCAAAATGCTGTTATTGGAGTTTTGTCCGGCAATTCGCATAAAAAAACCATAGGTTTGCGTGCTGAGTTAGATGCGCTGCCCATTACCGAAAACACAAACGCGCCTTTTTCTTCCAAAAACATCGGGGTGATGCATGCATGTGGACACGATTTGCACATGACCATTGCGCTTGGCCTTGCTGAGGTTTTATCGAAAACAGACCGCTCCCAAATTGGCGATGTCGTATTTGTATTTCAACATGCAGAAGAAAAAATTCCGGGTGGAGCAACCGATGTACTTAAAT